>JBCCIM010000129.1 GCA_039111535.1 Bacteroidota bacterium
CTTTGATGCTCTCAAACTCTGGAAACATCGTAATTCAAAACGGCCACGACGGAGACGTAACAGTGCTAAAACTGAAATTGCTTAATCAGCTGGCAAGATCAAACGGGGATTCCTCGAATTCAGTGGTTGCGCTTTTATCAGCGCCTATCGAGATCAGGTACTTGAGGGATGCATCGTCCTTCGCCTTCATGGCCACATGGTGCAGCGCTGTATATCCATCACTGTCTTTCGCGTTTACATCTATAGAGGTAAGTTCTGCTATGAGCTTAAACAGTGTTACGTGTTCATTTTCCGCAGCCAGGTGGTACAATGTTTTTCCATCACCTTGCAATGCTGTTACATCAAGTCCGCTTTCCCGTAGCAATTCAAATTTAGCGACAAACGTATCTTCCTCATCCACATCAAAACTGTTCACCAGGAAGGAGTACAGGTTATTGCCCTCTTTATCCAGGACAAGCGGGTCTGCATCAAGCGCTAATATATAGCTTGTCGTTTCTGCTGATGCTCTTCTTATCGCTCTGGTTAAGGCAGAATGGCCATCATTATTTTGGTGATTGATGTTGTTCGTGCGCGCTGCAAAGTATTCAACCACAGGCATTGTGTCGTTGTAGTACGTAGCGTTCATCAACGGGGTGTTTCCACTGCGCTTGTCTACTTCATTAGGGTTTACCCCATGTTGTACAAACCATTCAATGGCTTCGGTGTTGTCGGCACCATAAGCCAGATAATGCAGTGGGGTGTACCCATCATCTGTTGTTACATTGGGGTCGATTCCTAAGCCGGCCAGATACTCAAAAAATGCAAGCGAATTATTGCTGTTTCTGACGGCAGACAAAAATGCATTTCCGCCTTCGTTATTTTTTTCTTTATACGACACACCTGCGTCGATAAAATCATTCAGTAACTGCGTATTCCCGCTCCGGGCTGCATAGTAGAAAATGCTATTCCCAACGTCATCTTTTGTGTTTATATCAAGGCCTTTGTCAGTAAAGTACGCAACATCTGCAACGTCGTTAAAACGGTAAGAGGCAAGATGAAATGCGTTTGCGCCACTTTCTGTAGTTTCGTTCTCCAAACTTGCGCCATTAGCAAGGAGATAGTCACCCATTTCTGGTGTTAAATGCCCACCGTTTGCCGTAAAGAGCAGCACGGTATAGCCATGGGAGTCACGCAGGTCCATTTTTGCGCCGCTTTCTACCAAATACTTAACCAGAGAGAGATCCCCTCTGTAGCCAGCCCAAAAAACATAAGTCCTAGAATCGTGAGTAAGTTTATTGATATCATTGCCTTTATCAATCAGGTATTTGACCGTTTCAAACGGAGCACGACCAAGGATGGCATAAGTCGTTGCATCAAACCCGCCACTGTTGGATTCCGTAACCGAATGCCCTTTCGCAATCTCGTCCTCAATGGCCTCAACAGAGGGATTAGCTGCCCAATATTGCGATGACAAAAAAGGGTTACCTGATTGTGCAAAAAGGGAGGTCGAAAAGATCAGGGAGAAAATAAATCCCGGGAGTATTCGTGTTTTCATAGTCAAAAATTCTATTCTTCGTTACTGCTTAAAAAATCAAGGTTTGTACCGTTATCAAGCAGCAGTTCATTTTCACTGGCAAGGTCAAACGGAGACTCTTCGAAATCGGTAGTAGTGTGTTTATTAGCCCCTATGGAAAGCAGGTATTTGAGGGCTGAATCGTCCTTTGCTTTCATTGCCATATGGTGAAGCGCTGTGTAACCTTCATGATCTTTTGCATTTATGTCGATGGAGGTAAGTTCAGCGATGAGCTTAAAAAGTGCTATATCCCCATTGTCTGCTGCCAGATGGTACAGCGTTTTTCCATTACCCTGCAATGCTGCTTCATCCAGCCCGTTTTCGCGAAGCAGTTCAAATTTTGCAATAAACTCCTCTTCTGCATCCGCATCAAAATTGCTCAATAGGAACGAATAGAGATTGCTTCCATTTTTATCCAACACAAGTGCATCTGCGCCAAGCTCCAGTAAATAGTTTGTCGATTCAACTGAAGCACTTCTTACGGCTCTGGTTAAGGCAGAATAGCCATTGTTATTTTGGTGATTAACATTGTCTGTGCGCTCTGCGAAGTATTCAATCACAGAAGTTGAGTCGTTATAAAAAACGGCATTAATGAGCGGTGTGTTACCGCTGCTTGTATCAACTTTATTAGGATCCACGCCTTTCGCAACAAACCATTCAATGGCTTCGGTATTGTCCGCGACAAACGCCAAACGATGAAGCGGAGTGTAACCGGCGTCTGTTTTCACATTTGGTTCGAGTCCTAATCCTTCCAGGTATTCAAAGAATGAAACAGGATTTTCTCTGTTTCTCACCGCAGATAAGAACGCGTTTCCTCCCTTGCTATTGTTTCCCTGGTACTCTACTCCCATTTCAATCAGATTATCCAGCAACTCTATATTTCCGCTTCTGCTGGCATAGTAAAAGATCCCATTCCCCTCATTGTCCGTCGCGTGTAAATCAATTCCTCGATCAGTAAAATATTCGATCTGGGCAACGTCGGTAAATTTGTATGACGTAAGATGCAAAGCGTTTGCGCCTTTTGGGGTCACTTCATTTTTCAAATCTGATCCCTGCGAAATCAAATAATCGGCCATTTCGGGCGTGAGCTCACCTCCGAGTGCTGAAAACAGCAGCATTGTATAGTTGTCGGATTCGTCACCTTCAATACTTGCCCCATTTTCGATTAGGTGTTTAACCAAAGGAAGATTTCCTCTGTAACCCGCCCAATAAACATAAGAGGCACCATGGGCAATCGTATTTACATCAATGCCTTTTCCTAACAAATAGGTAACCGTTTCAAAGGGCGCTCGGCCCAGGATCGCATAACTTGTCGCGTCAAATCCAGAATTCGATGATTCGGTAACTGAATGCCCTTTTATGATCTCAGTATCAATCTCTGCGATCGATGGATTACCTTCCCAATAATCCATCGACAAAAAAGGATTACCTGATTGGGCAAAAAGCGAAACGGGAAGGATCAGAGAGAAAAGAAAACTGGCGAGTATCCTGGCCATTATTTTTATTTGGACTAATTCTAAATAAGGAAATCTAAAGTAATCGTCCTCATCGACTAATACAACTTTACAAATGTTAAATAATTTAAAAAACCTCAGGCTTTCCTACAGACATGCTGGAGCCTACGCGATTGCTTCGTGGATACCATCAGACATGAGTTCGCAAAGACCTTTATCAGCTACGCAATGCGATTTGAGCTGCCTTCAACATCACCCCAGCACAAGCGGCAATCCCTGCGGTTTCAGCGCGTAGCCTGCGGCTTCCAAGAGACACTGACATAAAACTTCGCTCTACTGCGCTATCAACTTCCTTTTCGGAAAAACCACCTTCTGGCCCAATTAAAATCAGTGCAGAAGTTGACCGCGGATCTAAAGCACCAAGGATGACATCGCCACTGTTGGCTTTTTCATGGCAGACAAACTTCTGCTCGAAGCCACCCATTGCCAGTACATCATCCCATCCTGTTACAGCATCCAATTGCACAAGACGGGACCGGCCGCATTGCTTCATTGCGGCAACCAAGACTTTATGCATACGCTCCGTACGGTGAGAAGATTTTTCAGTCCGTGCCGTCGTCAATGGGATAATGCGGCTCACGCCTAACTCGACGGCTTTCTCTACAAACATCTCGAACCGCCTCTGATTTTTTAAGAGCCCAAGTCCTACAGTAAGCTGAAATTCAGGCTCGCCTACCTCCCGCTTTGTTTCTCGAATCATTCCGGCAACACGTCGTTTTTCCACTTTCGTCAACTCAACTGCATACCAGCCCCCTACCCCGTCTACAGCCGTGATTACATCACCAACACGCTTGCGGAGTACCTGGCCGGCGTGTTTTGCTTCTTCAGCGGGCAACACAACATAACTGCCGCTAATCTGCTCAGGTGGTATATAATAGTTTGTGGTCATCTTTCGGGGTCCAAGCAACTCACAATCCTAGCGACAAACCCACATGCACCTTTGCCTGTGATGGATTATCGCTCGTACTCAGCGCAAGACTGGTATTAATTAATCCGATACCTGTTTCAAACTGCATCCCGAGTCCATAGCCCGGATACAGTTCACGCATACGGGTGAGTTCAGGCGTAGCCGGCTGGTCTACGTAGCCCAGATCAAAAAACAAGTAGGCAAACGATTGCCGCTCAAAAAGATAACGATATTCAACCAATGTCCGGCTTACAAAACGGCCCCTAAAACGGTCTTCATCATATCCGCGCAAGCTCCGGGCACCGCCAAGCCTGAACAGGTCGCTTGTATCAAAGTCTTTGCTCACCAGCACCCGCGTTTCATTCCCTAAAACAAATACCTGTTTGCGGAAGGTCGGCACAAAAAGACGCGCATCAAACGTGAGGCGCTCCTGGCGTGTTACGGTTCGCACGCTTGTGGTATCGCCGGCAGTGCTTCGCTCCAACTGATTGCGCACCTTTCGGCCGCGCTCAAACTGCGTCTCTACATAAAAACCGCGTTGTGGATTCAAAGGCCTATCCACTTTCAGGTAGCGGAATGAAAGGCCGGCAAACACCACTTCTGAGCGTGGAATTCGCTGCGTATTGTTTTGAAGCGCCAGTCCTGCCTGTCCCGGCCGGGTAACTTCTCGGCTGATGGTGAGAAAAGTCTCCAGGCCGCCGGCTACCCGATACCCAACAGCACCGCGATAGGCCTGCTGTCCATACGTAGAATCCTGCTGTAATCCATCAAAACTGCCTGATACACTAAAAGGCAAGCCAAACAGGTATGGGTCAGCAAAAGATGCGGTAACACTACTCACCTGCCCGGGCAACCTGTTTAACCGAAGCGCGATGGCGCGGCCGCCGCCAAACATGTTGCGCAAATTCAGGTGCCCATTGCCCACAAGGCCCTGTGTCTGGCTTCCCGCCGCCGGCGGTTGGTAGCCGAGTACAAGATCAAATGATCCTGGTGCCTCTTCAACCACAGGCAACTGAACAACTACATCTTCCGTCCCAATTTTTATTAGCTGCGGTGCACCTACCTGCGCGAAGAGTTGAGATGAACTCAACGCTTGCTGTACAATATCCAGATCCTGCGACAACCAATCTCCCCTACGCAAGCCCGTGATTTGTTCAATGTAAGCGATGTTGGTCCGTTTACCCCCTGAAAGCACAATGTCGTTGATCCGAACCCGGTTGCCTTCGTCCACACGAAGTGCAACGTGCAGTCCGTTTTTATTGTCAACCCGCTGTACAGTTACTGAATCGATGTGTACAGTTGCAAAGGGGTATCCCTCTATTTCGTATGCCTGCAAAACACGCGCTACATCGTCTTCCAAAGTGGACTCCGACAATACCTTTCCGACCCTTGTGCCCATCAGGTCTTCAATGACCGACGCTGTGAGTGCCTCGATACCCGTCCAGGTTATAGATGTCACCGTGACCCGTGTGCCACGATTAATAAATAACGTTGCCGGCACAGGTGGATACAATGTGTCTCCTACCACAGCTGAATCCAGCGCAGCAAAATAGTATCCGTTTTCATGATCTTCAGCGAGGACCTGGGCCGCAACACTGGCAAGGCTATCCAGTGGGAAAGCATTATATGACTTAAGCGAAGTGGATCGGCCATGATCAACCCGCTGCCAATCCACCGGCACTGTTGATTGGGCGGCAAGGTTTTGCGTACAGATGAGCGTGCCCACCAATGCAAGCACAACGCCGGCGCGGCAAAAAGAGATGGTATGTAAGAGCCGGCGCATCCTTTGCATAAGAGACGTAAATCATCGGTACAGCTTCAACAAAACTGCCCCACTTTTGTCCCCCAACAGCCCTAAAACTCAACCGCCATCGAGAATTTGATGCGTGACCAGACAATATGGGTTGTATTCCTGCGAATCATCGGATTTGCCATCAGCACGCGTTCTCCCCAAGCCTCATAACTTGACAAGTCAGGCGCATTCACAATCAACACCATGTCTACCTCCCCGGATACAGAATAACATTGCGCAACGCTGGGATCTTCAATCATTTGCTGTTTAAAGGCACTGTAACCTTCCGGGCTTTCTTTGAGAAATGAAACCATAACAATGGCTTGAATCATTTCTTTGCCAGGATCCACAACGGACACATCTGCCTCAATCACTTTGGCTTTACGCATCGCCTTGAGCCGGCGCCGTACAGACGAGGCTGAGAGGTTTACCTGCGCGCCAATTTCGGCGTGTGTCACCTGGTTGTCCTTCTGCACAATGTTTAGAATTGCGCGATCGAAATTATCTATCATCTTTGCCTTGCCGCAGCGATTTTCTTCAGCTTTACCCCAGAATATAACCAATATCGTCACTTGCATGGCGATTTTCGGCGAGAGAAGTTTGAACCCGCCACGTATAATTTGAAAATCCACTCCCATAAATTGAAGAAGGAAAAGCATGCGAGCTTTATTGCGGGTACTCTTTGCCGGCCTCATCGTAATCAGCCTCACGTATACACCAGCAGGGGCACAAAACCTGCCCAACCTAAAAGCTTTACAAACCCAGGGTAAAATCAACCAGGAGGCACAAGGTGTGTGGCAGAATCTTGCCTACGGCTGGACCATCGTATTTGGAGCAGATGAGATTGACCTATACCATTACAGTTCCGCCGGCTGCCTCCCCGATGAAGTCAGCAAAGAAGACCTGATCGAGTTGGCAAAATTTTATGCGCGCACCGGTGACACCCTGTATATCAGCGGTAGCGCTGCAGGATCTACTCTTTACCAGTTTGAGCAGATTGACGCCGTACCTGCAGCTTGCAATCAGCCGGCCGCTGATTCCCCCACCGCGGTGTTCGACTACTTCTACAAAATCATGGACACGCATTACGCGTTCTTTGATGTGTATGATGTAGACTGGAACGCCCGATATCAGGCCAATCTCCCAAAAATAAGCGATACGATGTCTGAAGAAGCCCTCTTTGAGGTACTCCGAGACATGCTCAAAGGCCTTAATGATGGTCACCTTGTGCTACGCGCAGAAGTAGATGGTGAACGCAAGACCTACACTGCAAGCAAATCGCGGGTACTGTCTCCTACACTCGACGCAGTATTTGCAAATCAAACTGAATTTGAAGAAAAAGGCGACTTTTCTACAGACTGGTTTTTCGGGAGCCTGCGCCGATTCAGGAGTCACGTTATGAATGCGCGCGGGCAGGGCAAAGCTGCTTCAGGCAATATAAATTGGGGTAAAATTGGCAATATCGGCTATATCAATGTATTCGGCATGGGGGGATTTGATGATGATGACGAAGGTACCCTGGCGGAAGAAGTAGAAGCCGTACATGCGGCCATGGACCTCGCAATCGCGGCGTTACAGGACACCGATGGGATCATCTTTGATGTATCGCTCAATCAGGGAGGATACGATGAAGTCAGCCTTGCACTGGCCAGCCATTTCACCAACACCGACGTCTTCGCATACACCAAAGTAGGCAAAGACTCCCCCCTCGAACCACAACGCCTGCATGTAAAGCCGGCGCCGAACATGCGCTACCTTAAACCCGTCACCCTGCTCACCAGCGACCTCACCGTAAGTGCCGCAGAGATTTTCACCATGGCCATGCGCGCTCTGCCCAATGTGACCCACCGCGGCGACACCACCTGGGGTGCCCTGTCGGACATTCTTTCGAAGCAGCTACCCAACGGCTGGCTCCTTGAATTATCCAATGAAATTTATATCGATAGCAAAGGGCAGGCGTGGGAAGGGAAAGGCATTCCGCCAACCGAGCGGTATACAATTTTCGATCAAGAGAATATCTACCAAAGCCACCACAACGCCGTGCTACAAATTGCGCAAAAAATGCGCGAAGGACGATAACCTATTCGCGTCAAGGTACACGCTCATGAAAATCCTTTATAGCTTCTTTATGGTATGCCTGCTTTGGGCGCCCATTGCCCAACACGCGGGCTCGCAGCCGCTCTCGCCACTGGTGACCGATGGTGTGCTCTCAAGCGATGCACACGGCATTTGGGAAAGTCCGAGTTATGGGTGGACGGCAAAAATCACAGCAGATGAAATTGTCCTCTACCACACAGACAGCCAGGGCTGCATGATCGACCCGGCCCAGACTGAAGACCTGCTACGGCTGGTAACCTACTATGATCGCCGAGACGATTTGCTTTTCATAAGTCCCCGACCTGAAGGGTCTACTGTCTACATTTTTGAGCCGGCCCCCGCCATCCCGCCGCAGTGCTTCACAACACCAGACAGTTCACCAACAGGGGTGTTCAATTACTTCTGGAATCTCATGAATGAGCACTACGCGTTCTTCGATCTCTACGAGGTAGACTGGGCTGAGCGCCGCACAAGGTATGCAGATTCAGTACACTACGACATGAGCGACGCCGCCTTGTTTGACGTGCTTAGCAGCATGATGGCAGGCCTCAATGACGGGCACCTCACGTTAACAGCTGAAATTGACGGCGACGAAGTAGACTTCGACGGGAGCAGGCCGCGGGTACTGGCGCCGGCGCTACTCGCAGCGTTTGCAGCCCAGGACGCAGTGGAAGAACGCAGCGCATTTTTCAACCAGTGGTTCAATGGCAGTCTCAACCGGTTTCAAACACGCGTTCTCAACAGCCGAGGACAGGGGCAGGCGGCCAATGGCAGCATGAACTGGGGCAGCATCAATAACATTGGCTACATATCGCTTTTTGGCATGGGCGACTTCGCAGAAAGCGAGGGCGATTTTGCCAATGAAATAGCAGCTGTACACACAGCGATGGACCGCGCGTTAACAGACTTGAAAGATACAGACGGACTCATTTTCGACATTGCCCTAAACCAGGGTGGGCTTGATGAAGTGAGCCTTGCCATTGCCGGCCATTTTACGGATCAGCCTATTGCTGCCTACACCAAAGAGGGATTTGAGTCTGCACATCCCCCACAAACGCTGCACGTACAACCAGGCGGCACTGTAAAGTATCTCAAACCCGTCTCCCTGTTTACAAGCGACCTCTCAGTAAGCGCTGCCGAGATCTTCACCCTCGCGATGCGCGCATTGCCCAATGTTACGCACCGTGGGGATGCCACCTGGGGCGCGTTATCAGACATCTTGTCCAAAACGCTTCCCAATGGATGGGAGCTCAACTTGTCCAACGAGATCTACACAGACAAAGACGGTATTGTATGGGAAGGCAAAGGCATTGCACCTGTTGACCAATACACCGTCTTCGACCCCGAAAACATTTTTCAAAGCCATCACAACGCCATCCTCCAGGTTGCGGCAAAAATGCGAGCAGCCAGCCGGCGTGGCTCCTGATTCACAAGTATTCCCAACACCACTTTAGCATCTCCATGAAGTCTCTCTTGAAGATATATATTCCCTTATTGTCCGTCATTTTGTGCGGCTCAGCCTGGAGCCTGGTTGCAACACCAGCGACCGGACAAAACCTTATCTCGACGACCAATTCTACCGGCGACATTAATCCGCAACTGCATGGTATTTGGCAAAACCCGCGAAAAGGGTGGCTGCTTGAAATTGGCAACAACTCAGCGCGTCTGCTCAATTATACCGCACAAGCCTGCATCCCGGATGAAATGCCGAAGGAAGCACTACTCGGGCTCCTCCGTTTCTTTGAACGCGATGGTGATATGCTGCAGTTGAGTCTACGTGCAGGCAACTCAACCGTTTACCATTTCGACAGGTTGCAAACCTTACCAGCTACCTGTAAGGCATCGCCCGAGGCGACACCTGTAGCAACCTTCAACTATTTTGCTGAGGTGATGGCAGCATACTACGCCTTTTTCGACTTGTATGATGTCGACTGGGCGCAACGCCGCGAAGCGTTTGAAAAGAAAGTGACTCCGTCAACCACAGATGCTGCCCTGTTTGACGTATTTGCCGGCATGCTTGAAGGCCTCAAAGACGGCCACCTTTCTCTGATTGCTGAAGTTGATGGCGAGAACAAACGATTTACGCCAACCCGCACACGCACCCTTGGCCCCAATCTGGACGAGCTCTTCTATCAGCAGGAAAAGATAAAAAGCCTGGGTGCCTTTCATACCAATTGGATGCAAGAAAACATGCGCACGCTTGGCAAAAAGGTGCTCAACAAAAGAGGCCAGGGCAGCGCGGCAGACGAAAACATCCGCTGGGGCAAAATTGGCAAGACGGGCTACATTCAAATCAGAGGAATGGAAGGGTATGCCGGCAGTGACGACTTTTCGTTGGCAGCTGAACTAGCCGGCGCACACGATGCCATATCAAAAGCCATCCACGCACTCAAAGATACCGAGTCACTCATCGTAGACGTTGCATTTAATCGGGGTGGCCTTGATGAAGTGAGCCTTGCGTTGGCCAGTCACTTTGCAGACGACAGTTACCTTGCCTATACCAAGGCAGCTCATGGTGCAGTGGCGGCTCCACAGCCATTCTACGTCACGCCGGCTGCGTCAGCAAAATACCTCAAGCCTGTAGCGTTGGTGACGAGTCAGATTTCTGTAAGCGCCGCTGAAATTTTCACTCTGGCAATGCGCGTGCTGCCCAATGTAACCCATTATGGAGAAGCTACCTTTGGCGCGTTGTCCGACATCCTGCCCAAAACGTTACCCAATGGCTGGGCGCTTGGCCTCTCAAACGAGCATTATGTTGATGTTAATGGCGAAGCCTGGGAAGGCCGTGGCATCACGCCAGATAAACCCGTCTTGCTGTTTGACCCGGACGACATTTTTAACAGCTACCCGAGAGTATTGGAGCAAATTGCGTCGGGGGCGCTATAGAATTCGTGATTGATGCGAATTACTGGTTGCTTTTAATGCCGATTTCCGCATGTCAAATGATGCTCTCCGTTTACCACAGCAGTTTGCAATAGCGTGGCTAACAGCACGGTAAAAATGAAATACAGAAACACGGCAATACGAATACACGAAAAAACACAGCCCCTCATAATTCGCATCAATCAATCAGTATTCGAAAATCGACGTACATCCGAATCCTTAAGACAGGCAGATCGTTGACGGTGCATCATCCCGCGTAACCGAGCTGTTTGTTTATGAGCATCATTTCCCTGGAAGGCATCCGAAAAAGCTTTGGCATGAAGCCATTGCTTGAGGACATCACGTTCAACATTGAACAGGATGAAAAAGTGGGTATCATCGGGGCAAATGGCTCGGGCAAAACTACGCTTCTGAAAATCATTGCCGGCGTCGAACCTGCCGACGGCGGGAAACGGTTTCTAAAAAAAGATGCACAGGTAGCATTCCTTTCGCAAAATCCTGTTTTCGATCCCCAGGTCACGGTCCTCGATGCCGTTTTTGATCCGGACAATGAAAAGACGCGCAAGCTCCACGACTACGAAGCAGCCTGCCAGGCACTGGAGAAATCAGGCGGCACAGACGAGAAACTGCAAAAGCGTGTAGCAGACCTTGCACACGAAATGGACATTACGGGTGGCTGGGATCTGGAAGCAACCGCACGGGCGGTATTGAGCCGGCTTGGGATTAACAACACGGAAGCTGTGGTAGACACCCTCTCCGGTGGTCAACGCAAACGCGTGGCCCTTGCCCGCGCCCTCATTTTACAGCCAGACCTGCTCATCCTTGATGAGCCCACAAACCACCTTGACGCAGAGACCATCACCTGGCTTGAATCATTCCTGGTCAAGTACACAGGCGCCCTCCTCCTTGTCACACATGACCGGTACTTCCTCGAGCGCATCACCCGCAAAATGATCGAAATCGAGCGCGGCGTAGCCCATCGGTTTGAAGGCAATTACGCATACTACCTCGAGAAGAAGGAATTACGGGCGCAACAGCGATCAGCTGAGTCACACAAGCGTGAGAAGCTCATCAAAACCGAACTGGCCTGGTTGCGGCGCGGCGCAAAAGCACGAACCACCAAGCAAAAAGCCAGGATCGACCGCGCGCATGACCTGATGGCGCAACCCAAAGAGAAAACAAAGAAAGAAATTGCGCTTTCTTCCCCGAGCAGCCGGCTTGGCAAGAAAGTAATCACCTTGAAGGGCGTCACTAAAGCATTTGATGGCCGCACCCTGATTGACAACTTCTCTTATACCTTCACAGGCAATGACCGCATCGGTGTTATCGGGGCAAACGGCACAGGCAAAACCACGTTGCTCAACCTGGTCACAAGCCGGCTGCGTCCGGATGCCGGCGAAATAGAGACGGGAGAAACCGTTGTGATCGGCTATTTTGATCAGGAGAACATGGCGCTAAAAGACGATCTCCGACTGATCGACTACGTCAAGGAAAAAGCAGAGAACATCAAGCTTGCAGATGGCAGCTTTATCACGGCCAGCCAGATGCTCGAGCGCTTTCTCTTTCCGCCTAATGTGCAGTACACCTTAATCGGCAGCCTCTCTGGTGGAGAACGCCGGCGGCTCTACCTGTTGCGCTTACTCATGGGCGCGCCCAACGTATTGCTCCTTGATGAGCCAACAAATGACTTTGACCTTGATACCCTGATTGCGCTTGAGTCGTATCTCGACAATTTTGCCGGCTGCCTGATTGTAGTTTCACATGACCGCTATTTCCTCGACAGAACCGTTGAGCACCTGTTCCGGCTTGAACCCGGCGGCAATGTTAAAATGTACCCGGGCAACTACAGCGCTTTCCTCGAAATCAAGGCGAAGGAAGAAGAGGCTGTGGTTAACGTGGAGAAAAAGGAGAAACCTAAAAAAGCTGCGCCGGCGCCGGCAACCAAAAAGCTATCGTACAATGAAAAGCGCGAGCTTGAGCAACTGGAAAAAGCCATTGCAGAAGCCGAAGAACGCAAAGAAGTCATTGAAAGCGAAATTGCAACCAATGCCAGTAATTTTGAATTGGTGGGCGACCTCTACAGCGAACTCAATACCTTAACCCAACAACTTGATGTCAACATAGAACGCTGGTCGGAATTGGCCGAACGCGCCTAACCCTTGCGAACCACCCACGTTGTCATTGCCCGCAGGTTCTGAACATTGGTTGTTTTGATGGGATCCAGCAAGGTGCCACCCAGCGCCTCGGTTTTGGTGAGCAGTATCGCTTCGTCTACCAGAAATCGGTCTGAGCCATCGGGCAAATGGTACCAGCCCCCCTCTTTTGGCATCACCAGGTGAGCAACACCAATGGTAGACGCCAATCTGGCAAAGTACATCCCCCCTGGTTTTAACACGCGCCACATTTCATCCACCATACTGTGGAAATGGGCGACATCTCTGGAAAAATGTAAGACGGCGCTACAAATCACAACGTCAAACTGCGCCGGCTCAAAAGGCAATTCAGCCAGATCGCATACTTGAAAACTATCAGCCGGCAAATTGGGGCGTAGTCGCCGGGCAAACTGTTCGGTATAACGTAGCGGCTGCTCATCAGCATCCACGCCATACACAGTAAAGCCTTCTTTCAACAGGTAGTGCAAGTTACGCCCTGTACCACACCCGGCATCAAGCACATCCATTCCTGGCATGATTCGGCCTTTGAGCAGTTGGTCAAACAGGTAGATATCGATATTGCCAAACTGCTTCTTTAGCGACATTTGGGGTTTCGGGGTTTCGGGGTTTCGGGGTTTCGGGGAAAATCTAACTTACTTAGTCCCTCGCACTCAGTCCTCTTTTGGGCGCTCAGGCCAGCCTGTGCGGAGGTCATTCCAATGCAGCATCGCGTTGAACACCATTGCGTGGCTGCCCTGGGTATTCCACCGACGGAAAGGGCGTATGGCAAAGAGGATCACATGGCCTTCCCCTACCGGAACGTCAACAACAGCCGGCGCGCCAGCAAGCTCACCCTCTCCACGCAACATACCACTCATTAAAAGGTCCTTTCTGGCAAACTTCAGCACCGTACGGGGAATTTCTTTTTCCCAAACTTCATCTTTGTACCATTCTGGCGTTCTGTAGCTGCCAACGTTGGTATTAACCTGAAGCACAGGCGACTGGTTGAAATAAACGGGGATAGTATCTCCGTATCCGTACAACAACGGACTCGTGGTATCTGCCGCAACCGCCCTTAATACAGAGCCGCGCACGATCAGGTTACGCGTGCGTTTTACGCTCACATTGCGCGTCAAGGCCATATCTATGGGGAAAGCGGCTGTTGAGCCTGATGTAATAAACACACCACCTCCTTCGATGAACGCTTGTAAATTTGCAAGTCCCTGATAGCCCATTCCTTTGCGCGTATCAGCTGTTTCATCGATTTTACCGAGGTGCGGGTAGGCATCAGACGCTTGCCACGGAACCGGGTCGCCAACCTGCGAATTGCCGGCAACCAGTGCCTGGGATGATGTGCGGGCCCGTGGCAAAATGAGCACATCGAACGCATCCGGATCGAGGGTTGCCAGGTCTTGCTCGGAAAGGTAGGTATAAGGAATGCCAATTTTATCGAACGCAAGGCGCCACCAACCTGAGTCTTGTGGTCTTGCCACCCAGGTGTGAATCAGGCCTACGCGCGGCACCTCAACGGCGTGGGTAGCAACATCGGGCATCTCGTCTACGGCATGTAGGGTCAGCCCAAGCTCAACAGCGACATTCTCTAGCCGATCAGCGAGATTGCGGCCGTTGCCCCTGTTTGAAATCACAAATGAGCCGGCATTGAAGCGTTGCTCTCCCACCTTAAATGCTGCTTCCGCAGCCTCCATTTTCACATCGGGTAAGTTGAACCTGAATACCGCTACGTTGTCATCCGTGTTATGGTTGAGCAGGTAAAATTTGCTGCCTTCGCCAGCGATGCCTCCGGTGACCTCAACCGAACTGCCCAGGAGCCGCATCGGTTGGTTGAGAATGTCCATTTCTTCGACGCGGTGCGCATCAACATTGTGCAGGTAAGGGAGCGTCCAGCCTGTGTCGTCATACGGTGGGGTTGCATCGGCCGGGAAATTCTGTTTATCGAGTAATACTTGCGCAAGGGTTCGGTAGGGCTGGTCGAGGCGCACGATATAATCGCCGGCATACGCGCTGCCGGCAACGGTTGAATCGTCCTCGGCATGCCAGTTTATATCACCAATTGCTTCATGCACCTCAAGCCCCTGCTGCAGGAGAAGGTTTACCAGATTCGCGGTAGCAATTTGCCGATGCTGCTCGCGTGGAATCACCCAGGCGTAAGGCGCCTCAGTCATGCCCCGTTTAACAGCGTTTTTCGATTTGGTGTAGAAATTCTCTACAAACTCTGTGTGGTTATCCGCGGTGTATTTGAGCGCGGCTAATACACCACTCTGCATATAGTTGGTGTTATTTCGGAGCGACCACATGGTTTTTTCCAGCGGTGGATTCGATCTGTACCACTGACGGGATGTTTGTCGTGTACTCAGCGTCCGTTCTTTTGTATCTGGAATTGAATTCCCAAAGGTCTCATAAAACCGACCCGTGCTATTACGCACGTTAGCCATCCAGATCAGGTAGTTTGCCGCCCAGCCGTTATAGAATGCGTGGGTCCAAACACCTGGCATCCCCAAACGCGTAAGTTCGGTTACTTCTTCATGGGCAAGGTTGTGCCACTCACTAACGGTAATAGCGTCGAGATGCTCGTTGTAAGGCCCAAGACCTGTTGAGGTATAGAGGTATGAGACCGATTCATGCAGGTCGTGCATTACCTGCGGCTTCCAGTGCAAATACGTTTTGAGGATATTGCGGGTAAGCGCGAGGCTGAGGCCGTATCCGTCGCGATTGTTGTCATGCGCAGCGTATTTCCCCCAGTACGTCAGACTCGGACCAACGTCTCTGTTGGCAGCGCGGTACTTGTAGGTATCAACGATGCGATCGCGGCCATCGGGCTCTGCAATAGGCGTAAAGATCAGAATTACATTCTCGCGAATTTTGCGAATCATCTCGTCTTCGGAGACTGCCAGTCGAAAGGCCAGTTCCATCACCATTTCCGGACTCCCTGTTTCCGTAGAGTGCAGGCCGGCCGTAATGTAATACACCGGCTTTGCCCGTTTGATGATGCGCTCCGCGGCTTCGTCGGTCAGCATGCGCGGGTCGGCAAGCATGTTCAAGTCCCTGCGATACGCCGCGAGGTTGGACATAACATTTTCATCAGCCACAATAACTTCTATCATCTCCCGGCCTTCTTCCGACACGCCAATGGACCGCACCTGCACCCGGTTTGAAGCTTCAGCAAGGGCGCGGAAGTAACCGTGGATCTCGCTCGTCTCGTGCAGGATTCCGGGAGCACCGACAATCGAGCCATGGTATTCGAGGGGCGAAGGCACCACATCAGATGCCGGCAGGTGGTCAACCATGGCATTCACAAAACGCTCGTCGGTTGTAAACTCGAGGATTTGCCGGCTGTAGGTTGAGTCTATTTGCTGCGCTGTAGCAGATGATACCAGGCTTAATCCGATAAGCAGGAATAAAGGAGTACGTGCCATAAGGAATTTTGGAGTGGGTTTTGCGCTTCTCGCAAGTATGGGGCAAATTCCATCAAGGAGAACATTTGCGCAATATACTGGGCTTCAAATACTATTTTTACATATATTTAAGCGAAGCAACAACAGCCGTTTAATGCATAACGGAATATGTTGTGGTCGAAGCAGAGAATACTACAGAATATATATGTTTTCCAGAAAGTTCATACCAGAAATTGGATTCGTTGTCCTGCTTGCTGTATTCAGCCTGGCAGCTATGCAAGCCCCGCCGCCGCCTGTCCCTGTGACCGGATCTGCGGTTGTGAATGTAAGCATCGACGAGGCCAGCAAGCCCAAAGCCGAAACCCTTTCTTATGTGGTACAAGCCGGCGAAGTGTTGATTCTGAACCTGCCGGAACTCCTTGGTGGCCGCAAAATCACTGAATACAAAATCAAACGCGCGCCGGCCCTCAGCTGGTTGGTCACGCGCTCTTTCTTCTGGCGCACCCTGGCGAAAGATGTCGGCAAACACGAAGTGCTGCTCTCAGCGATGGTGAATGGCTCTTCCGTAGATTCTGTGGTCGTTGAAATAGAAATCCGGTAGTGTCGCAAGCGGAAACGCAGTTCCTGGCAGCAGATGCCCTGCTGCAGTTTCGTAAACAACTCTTGCGCTGGTATAAGAAACATGCCCGCGTCTTGCCCTGGCGTTCGTCTGGCAACCCCTATCATATCTGGTTGTCCGAAATCATGCTCCAACAAACCCGCGTTGACCAGGCGCGGCCGTACTTTGAGCGGTTTGTCGCAGCCTTCCCCGATGTAAACACACTGGCCGAAGCCCCACTCGACGATGTATTGCTGAACTGGGAGGGCCTGGGCTACTATTCACGCGCGCGTAATCTGCATAAAGCGGCTAAAGCTATAGCATCTGAGCACGCCGGCAAAGTCCCGGACGCCTACGACGCCATCCGGGCATTGCCCGGTATTGGGCCTTACACCGCTGCTGCTGTGCTGTCCATTGCATTTGGCAAAGCCTACGGCGTACTCGATGGGAATGTGATCCGTGTGCTTACGCGCCTTACCTGCAATGGCAACGACGTAACCAAAGGCAAAACGCGCCGGCACCTGCAATCCCTGTCGGACACCCTCGTTTCACCAGATATACCCGGTGACTTCAACCAGGCGATGATGGAGCTTGGGGCCACGGTTTGCACCCCTAAAAAACCCAAATGCAAGGCGTGTCCTGTGCAAGACCATTGTTGTGCATTTGCAGCCGGCGCCGTGGAATCTTTTCCTTTTGCAAAGAAAAAAGCTCCTCTGCCGCATTACGATATTGCCGTTGCTATCATCCGAAATAAAAAAAATGAATACCTGATTCAGCGCCGGCCAGAAGACGGCATGCTGGGCGGACTGTGGCAATTCCCGGGTGGCAAGCAGGAGGAAGAAGAACCACTGGGTACAACATGCCACAGAGAAATGATGGACGAATTTGGCATCGACATTTCGGTGGACCAGCCCATTCATACGCTGTCCCATGCCTATACACACTTCAAAATCACACTTCACGCTTTTCTATGCACATTACAAACAGGCGTGCCGGCTTCAAAAAACGAAACACCGCTCCAGTGGGTAACGCTCACGCAAATGGATGACTTTGCATTTTCCCGCTCTAACCGCCGACTCATCGAACAGCTTCTTGTACACCAGCAAACACCGGGGTTGTTCGACTAGCAGTTCGACTAACACCGTCCTTAAGGCCCCAACTTTGCTCTTTGCACCTCCAACCTGTAGCACTTCTGAAGTTGGAGACCTGCGATGCGCCGTTTGTTATGCTGTTTTTTCCTGGTGGGCATTTTTACACCCCTGCTTGTATCTGCCCAAATCATTTTGCAATCACTTGAAGAGGTGTCAGTTCGCGAACAGGCCGGTTATAATGCGGCCATGCGCTGGTCTGCAATACACAATTTCCCTGCATCCATTTATCTACCCAATGGCAGCGTACTTGGCATCATCAGGATGGAGGGCCCCTACCCTGTGTACTTTACAACGCATAACGATGCAGCCGCCAGAATCACGCAGACGAGCAGATTACACGCCGGCATATCCGGAAATCAATTTCAGGGTAGCACGATGGAAATGGGGATATGGGACGAAGGCGCAGTGTATGAAACGCATCAGGAGCTGGACGGCCGGATTTTCATTCAAGACAATGACAACATTTCCAACCACGCAACCCATGTGGCCGGCACGTTAGTCGCCGCCGGCATGCAGCCCGAAGCGCGCGGCATGGCACCCAACGCACAGCTCCAGTCTTTCAACTGGAATTTTCACGCGTCGGAGATGGGTGCCGCCGCAAACACAGGACTCCTCTTGTCCAATCACTCGTATGGCAGGGTTGGAGGTTGGCATGCAGTATCCAATGGCGGCACCAAAACGTGGTACTGGTTCGGTAATCCGGATATTAGCCAAACAGAAGACTTCTCTTTTGGCTTCTATGACCGCGACGCTTTTCTTTTTGACAATGTAACTTACTTCAATCCTTACTACCTCCCGATTGTCTCTGCGGGCAATGAGCGCGATGACAAAGGTCCGGCCTCCGGTGGCTACAAGGCACTGGACGGTAGCGGGCGCTGGCTCGACTTTGACATCGAGACGCGTCCGGTGGAAGCAGACGGCGGCGCAGACGGATATGACAGTATCACCAGTATGGCGCTCGCAAAAAACGCCCTGACTGTAGGCTCAGTAGGTGCGACCGCCCCAAATGAATTCAACCTGAGTGCATTCAGTAGTACAGGCCCAACGGATGACGGCCGGATCAAGCCGGATCTTATGGGCATAGGTGAAGGGGTGCTTTCTTCTACTGCAGCCGGCCCCGCCGCATACGGCAGATCATCGGGCACATCTATGGCAACACCAAATGTAGCGGGTTCGTTGCTATTGCTACAGGAAATGGCGATCACGCTGCATGGTCAGCCCCTTCGCGCAGCCACGCTCAAAGCCCTTGCCCTGCACACAGCAAAAGATCTGGGAGCACCCGGGCCCGATTACCAGCACGGTTGGGGCCTCCTCAACACTGCAGCGGCTGCAGAACACCTCGATGCTGCATTCAGGCGCGAGGGCCGGCTCCAGGAGCAAGCTATTTCATCAGCGCAGGTATGGGAAGAAGAACTGGTTAAACAATCATCCGGGCCGTTACGCATTACCCTGAGTTGGACGGATCCTCCCGGCCCTACCCCTGAGTCTAGAGGCACCTATGTGCTCAATGACCGCACCCCCATGCTCACAAATGACCTTGATGTTGTGCTTGAACACAAGGCCTCAGAGCATCTGTATTATCCTTTTGTTCTAGACCCAGAAACACCCCAGCTTCCGGCCCAGCAAGGAGACAACCTGGTTGATCCAATCGAGCAGATATTCAC
>JBCCIM010000130.1 GCA_039111535.1 Bacteroidota bacterium
CAGTATAAAATATTTCATGCCAAGAAACCTCTCGGATATTAATCAATATCCAATCCTTTCCAATTCTAATGTATTGCCTCAAGTTCGCCCTATGGAAACCAGTCTATCCGGGAATCCCCTCCTTCACACCGAAGGCTTGCCACAGTTCAGCCAGATCAATCCGGAGCACGTTGTGCCGGCCGTTGAACACCTCATTGCTGAAATAACCCGACAGTTTGAGACGATTGAAAAAGAAGTAACGCCTACATGGGAAGGCGTTGTAACCGCACTCGAAGCCCTCGATGTGCCGTTTGAATACGCATGGGGCCCGATCAGCCATTTGCTCAGCGTAAAAAATCAGGATGAACTACGAACGGCGCACCAGGACGTCCTGCCAAAAGTTGTTGCACTTGGACTACGGATTAGCCAGAGCAGCGCTATTTACAAAGGCCTGGTAGCCCTACGCGAGAGTGAAGCGTGGGATACGCTGAATGAAGGACAACAGCGGGCAGTCTCTCTTAAAATCCGCGCGGCTGAGCACGCCGGCGTCGGACTCGAAGGCAAAGCCAAAGACCGCTTCGCGGAAATTGCCAAAGAACTCTCCCAACTGAGCACTGATTTCTCCAACCACGTCCTTGACGCAACCAAGGCGTTCGAGCTCCTTGTAACCGATCCTGCCCATACAGCAGGTTGGCCGCAGAGCTTGCGGCAGGTTGCCGCGCACTCGCATGCAATGGCGCAAGAAGGCGAGGCAACGCCCAACCCCGAAAATGGCCCATGGCGCATCACGCTTGATTACCCGAGCTTTGTACCCTTTATGCAGCATAGCCGGCAACGCGAACAACGCGAACAGGTGTACCGCGCGTTTATCACCCGGGCCTCCGCTGGTGAACTCGACAATGCCCCGTTGATCGACAAAATCCTCGCCCTCCGCAAAGAGAAAGCTGCACTGCTGGGCTATGATACGTTCGCAGACCTCAGCCTGGCGGCCAAAATGGCACCTGGTGTTGATGCAGTACGGGAAATGACCGCTTCTCTCACCGAAAAATCGCGTAGCCATGCGTTGCGTGAACACGAAGAACTGGAGACGTTTGCCAAGCAGTCTGGGCACGAATCATCGCTGGCCCACTGGGATGTTGCCTTCTGGAGCGAACGTTTGCGAGAAGAAAAGTTCGCTTTTACAGACGAAGAGCTGCGCCCCTATTTCCCGCTTGACCGGGTGAGAGACGGACTGTTCAAGCTCTGCACCTCTCTTTTTGGTGTAACGTTTGAAGAGGTAAACAACGAACCCTCAGTGTGGCACGACGATGTGCAATTCTACCGCGTGTTGTCTGAAGCCGGCGACCACATTGCCTCGTTCTACCTCGACCCCTTCTCAAGGCCTGCCGAGAAACGCGGCGGCGCATGGATGGACAGCTGTCTCGACCGTCGATGGCACAACGGCGCACTGCAGGTGCCTGTTGTACACCTATGCTGTAATGGTACGCCCCCTGTTGGTGACGTGCCCTCCTTGATGAGCTTCCGCGAGGTTGAAACGCTCTTCCACGAGTTTGGCCACGGCTTACAAGGGATGCTAACCACTGTAGATTACGCCAGTGTCGCCGGCATTAACGGCGTCGAATGGGATGCTGTGGAGCTTGCCAGCCAGTTTATGGAGAACTGGTGTTACCACAAGCCAACCCTTCTAGGCATGACCGCCCATTATGAAACAGGTGAACCTTTACCTGAAGCATTATTCGAAAAGATTTGCGCTGCACGGACCTACCGCGCCGGCTCTCAAATGGTACGGCAACTGCTCTTTGGCGCACTCGACATTGCACTGCACAGTACCTACACCCCTGATGGAAACGGGAATGTTTGGGCGGTATATCGTAAACTGGCCGGCGAAATCCTGGTCAAAATGCCCCTGCCGGAAGACCGCTTTCTGTGTAGCTTCTCGCACATTTTTGCCGGCGGGTATGCTGCCGGATACTACAGCTACAAATGGGCTGAAGTGCTCAGCGCAGATGCATTTGCAGCATTTGAAGAAGCTGGCCTTGACAACACAACCGCCATTGAGTCGCTCGGCCGCAAATACCGCGATACGGTTCTCGCCCAGGGCGGCAGCCGGCACCCGATGGATGTATACCAGGACTTCAGGGGCCGGGCGCCAAACACCGACGCCCTGCTTCGCCATGCCGGCCTTTCCTGACGGGTAAACTGACTTGTTCGCGATGAACTGCGCCTCCACCCCGGCGCAGTTCATCCAAAAGCGCCACCCGGAAGATCAAAAAGACTGCCGGCTCGCGTGGGGGCATGCCCTAGATTTGTGCCTCGCTATTTGCCCATTAATACGGCAGCCGTTTCCAGCGCTTACGCTACCTACACACCGTTTTTTCGACCAATAATCCTTCCTTTCGAAAAAAACTGGTAAAATTCGACCCTCATCCTTCGAGAAGCGCGCAAATGGAACGACTGGCATAATAATGCCCTTCCTAAACCAATGAACCAACTCGTTGGAGTGAATACAATAGACTTTTCTCCAAGGATGCCGGCTGTTGCCCCTCTCCAAGAAGGCACTGTCCAGTATGCCAGAGATCTCGCCTTCGACCCGGTAAACCGCCGCCTCGTCATGATCACGCCGGGGCGCGAGATTAAAACGTCTATCAATCTCCCCCCCAAAGACACGCTCCCACTGGAGTTTATCGCCCACCTTGAGTCTATTGCACCATCAACCGAACAATGGCTTGTTGTCGCCGTGGGCATGACCGATTACGAGGCGCTGCAGGAAGACCCCTACCAGTGTATTCCTTTCCTGGGCACCCTAGAAGGCTTTGTCCAACTCGGCCACGCCGTCATTTTGTTTGAAGGCCACCCCAATGCACTTGCCGAGGTATGTGAGAACGCCGACCTGCTGCTCGTTGACGAAATGATGATCCCGCACATGAAAGAAGACTGGCTCCAGGTCACGCTCAACGTCATGCGCAACGACTACATCATCCGTATCAACCGAAATGGCAGTGAAATTACAGGCGCAGAACGCATGCGCATGAAGGGCTAGCAAATCACCTCGCGCCAGAAGAATCTATCAATTGCTGCGCATTACGTAAGCGTTGAGGAAATACCCTGCTTTTTTGTCTTTTCGTGCTCCTGTTCTGCGGTATTACAGTGCTGGTAGTAACGCAATAGCATCCTTCTGTGGCAAAAAGGAGAAAATCAATCGACATTCAGCACTCGAAAATTGGCATTTAACGCAACCCATCAACTAACATCGCATCGCCCTCGTTCAATTCACACTTTAGCCCCGCCCACAAATGGAACTCTTGCCTACAACGTGAGGTCACAGGCCGCTGTTTACGTTGATGCTTATCAAACAAATCCGCCGGCATGGAGAATGAGTACGCTGTTGGTCAGCGCTGGATCAGTGAACCCGAACCCGACCTGGGCCTTGGTACGGTCGTTGAATT
The DNA here is from genome assembly GCA_039111535.1 of Bacteroidota bacterium. Lineage (NCBI taxonomy): Bacteria > Pseudomonadati > Bacteroidota > Bacteroidota bacterium. Next base: position 3,426 of record JBCCIM010000130.1, read on the forward strand.
AAGCAAGGGCCGTGTACAGGTACTGTTCTCTGCATCAGGCGAAATGCGGATGTACGCTGCTGCCGGCGCCCCCCTCAAGCGTGTCCGTTTCAAAATTGGCGACACCATAACCACAGAGAGCAACGAACAGCTTACCATAGAGGACATTCAGGAAATGGACAACCTGATCACCTATGTAGGCAATGGCGTAAGCGTACCAGAAGCCAACCTCAGCGACGCGATAAGCTTCGATACAGCTGAAGACCGGCTACTTAGCGGTCAATTGGATGGCCTACGGGCATTCGACCTGCGTTATCGCACCCACGTACTGCGCCACCACCAGCGCTCAAGCGCCGTCCGCGGCTTCATCGGCGGTCGCATCGATCTCATCCCGCACCAACTCTACATTGCCCATGAAGTGAGCAGCCGGCATGCACCACGCGTACTGCTCTCCGACGAAGTGGGACTGGGTAAAACCATCGAAGCCTGCCTGATCATTCACCGCATGCTGCGAAGCAGCCAGGCCTCCCGCGTGCTCATCGTTGTCCCTGAATCGCTTGTACACCAGTGGTTTGTTGAGTTACTTCGCCGCTTCAACCTTTGGGTTAACATTTACGATGAAGAGCGTTGCGTAGCAGTGGCACCCGGTGCACCTGATAACAATCCGTTTTTAGATGACCAGCTCATCTTATGCAGTCTCTACTTTCTGAATAACGCCCCCAAACGCGCCGCCCAGGCCCGCGCTGCTGGCTGGGATGTGCTGGTAGTTGATGAAGCACATCATCTTGCATGGTCGGTTGAAGAAGCGAGTCCTGCCTACCAGCTTATTGATGCCCTGAGTCAGGGGGCACAAGGCTTGCTCTTGCTCACAGCTACGCCAGAACAGCTCGGCGTTGAGAGCCACTTTGGCCGGCTCCGGTTGCTCGACCCCGACCGCTACAACGATTTCAAAGCCTTCCAGAAAGCAGCTGATACGTACCGTGATATCGCCACAGTTGTCGAAAAGGTGATTGCAGAACAACCGTTGACAAAAGCTGAGCAGACTTACGTACTGCAGCGGTTTAAAGACGCGCCTGATCACATGGCAGAACAATTGGCGTCGCCGTTGTCTGGACAAGCCAAACAAGCCTTTGTGGAAGAATTACTCGACCTTCACGGGCCAGGACGGGTATTGCTGCGCAACACACGCGCAAACATGACGGGCTTTCCGAGCCGACTTCCCAAACTCATTTCACTCCCCCTCCCCAAAGGTGAAGCGCCTTATATGGAGCGCATGAAACGCGAGTTTGCTTATGACACCGGACTTAGCGAAAGCGAGCCACGGTATGTCTTCGCAGACGACGCGCGGCTCAGCTGGCTTATTGCCTTTCTGAAAGAACAGGCTGAAGAAAAGGTATTGCTGATTTGCCGGACGAAGAAAAAAGCACTGGCCCTACACGAAGCGCTACGCAAACAAGTCAACATCAGCGCCGGCATTTTTCATGAGGACCTTACATTGGTCCAGCGGGACCGGAACGCGGCCTGGTTCGCAGAAGCAGACGGCGCGCGGCTTCTGATTTGCTCTGAAATTGGTAGCGAAGGGCGTAATTTCCAGTTTGCACACCATCTCGTTTTGTTTGATCTACCGATCAATCCAGAGTTGCTTGAACAGCGTATTGGCCGGCTAGACCGCATTGGCCAGAAGGCTGATATCCACATCCACATCCCTTTCCTCGCCGGCAGTCCACAGAACTACACAGCCCGCTGGTACCATGAAGGGCTGCAAGCTTTTGAAAGAAATTTGTCCGGCACCAATGATACACTGGTTGCACTTGCAGCCGAAATCAGGACGCTCGCTCACAAATCGGCCGGCAAGTCAGACAAAGACATCCTTGCACAACTCGACCAGCGCATCCTGGATACCCGCAAAGCCCATCTGGCCCTCAAAAAGAGCCTGCAAGACGGCCGCGATCGCCTGATTGAATTGAATTCATTCCGGCCAGATACCGCGCAGCACCTGATTGCCGACATTGAGCAGGAAGATCAGGATGTTACCCTCGAAAACTACATGCTCGAGATTCTTGAATCAGTTGGCGTGCAGGTTGAAGAACACGCACCGCGTACCTATTACCTGAATCCGCAGCGTATCACGATCGAGGCATTTCCCGAAATACCGGATGACGGCATCACCGTGACATTCGACAGGCAGCGCGCCCTTGTGCGGGAAGAAATTCAATTCCTCAGTTGGGACCACCCCATGGTTACCGGTGCGCTAGATGTGATGCTTGGCGTTGAAAAAGGCAACAGCAGCTATGGCATCCTCGTTGATGAGGAAGAATCGGACATGCTTATCGAGGCAGTCTTTGTCCTCGAACCTGTAGCCAAAGAAGCGGCTGCTGTGGATCGGTTTCTACCGGCTACCCCGATCCGGGTGGTTGTCAATCGGATGGGAGAAGATCTTTCGGATGTGCATACGCCGGCCTTGTTCGAGCAACTGCTCAGGAAGGGTAAACCCGACCGGCTCCTCGATAACAACCGTGTTACACAGGACCTCATTCCATCCATGCTCGATGCCGCGCAAGCTGTTGCCAATGCACACGCAACGGCGATTAAATCGGCCAAACGTGAGGCCATGCAAACCCAGTTGGCTACAGAAATCAACCGGCTGCGGTATCTCCAGCACATGAACAGTAATGTGCGTCCGGATGAAATTGAACTTGCGCAGCATCAGTTACTGGCCTTCGGCGAAGCCATCGAACACGCTCGCCTCCGCCTCGACGCCCTCCGCCTGATCTGGCAAGGGCCGGCAGCGTTGGTTGGATGATGCGTGTGCTATCGGCACGCCTCCCTCCTTACGACAAAATTCGTGCGACCTCCATGCCCAGGTTTTCGCGCATCCAACTGATGTATTCGGGGTCTACCTGGCGGATGTAAGACAGTGCCTTGCCGCGGTATTTACCAAAGTTGATGAGAATCTGATCACCCTCCTGTTTGAGCCGGCGCCCGCCGTCGAGGTAAGGATACCTGATTTCCTGCTGAATCTCCGCCACAGAACCAGACAGGCCATACTTTCGAATTTGGGCGCGAAGCACGTTCATTGTTGTCTCTGTGTCCTCCATCGACCGATGCCCTTCGCCCGGCTCTTCATCCATGTAAAACCGGTGTGCCCATGACAACGTACGTACTTCGTGCTTCTTGAGGATTTCGAGGGGATCAACAACAGAGCGATTGGCAGGCCCTGGCAACGGCGTGCTGCAGCGCTTGAACTCCGACTCAAGCATTGGGATATCGAAGTTGATCACGTTGTAGCCGGCAAGATCAGCGTCTTTCATGAGCTTCTGCAACGCAGGGATCAATTCCTGAAAAGTAGGCGCATCAGCCACCATTTCATTGGTGATGCCCGTGAGCTGTGTTACCTCAGCAGGAATCGGCCGCTCCGGGTTGATGAACGACTCAAACCGTTCCTGCGTTTTGTCGGGAAACGCCTTGATGCCGGCGAACTCGATTACGCGGTCGCGATCAGTATCGAGGCCCGTCGTTTCAAGGTCAAAAAATAAAAGCGGTCGCTCCAGGCGCATAATTATCTCGGTTGGGTTGATGGCCCTTTCGCGAGCCCTTCTGCATGGGAAAGCGCCGTTGCACGAGCAGCCCACGCATCATACATGGCAGCCATTCTGGCTACCCGGTCAGGTTCACGTTCAACGAGGTTTACCAGTTCCGTCCGGTCTTCTACAACATTGTAGAGCTCCCAATCCTTCGACCGCTCCGCGACCAGTTTCCATGGCCCTTCCCGCACAGCCCGATTGCCCCAAAACTCCCAGTAAATCGGGGGACGTTCTTCAACAGCCTCTCCCTTAAATACGCCGGCCAAACTTACGCCCTCCATCGGCAAAACCTGGTTTCCATCATACGTATCTGGATACGCGGCATCCGCTACATCCAGTAAAGTAGGCATCATATCGACCAGGTGCCCAACCTGATTGGAACGGGTGCCCGGTGTAGCAATCCCGTTGGGCCAATGGACTATAAACGGCGTCGCTATTCCCCCTTCGTGGCTATACTGCTTGTAAAGCCGGAACGGTGTGTTGCTAGCATTGGCCCATTCGCTGTTATAAGACCGGTAGCTGTCACGCGGGCCTGCGTCGACGTCTGGTGTGTGATCAAACTTGTACGGGCAACCACCATTATCAGACAAAAAGATGACGAGGGTGTTGTCTGCCACACCTTTGGCTTCGAGGTGCGTCATGAGCCGTCCAATATTTTGATCCAACCGATCAACCATTGCGGCGTAAACAGCCATCAGATAGGCTTCTGCTTCCTGTTCTTCTTCTGACAACGTATCCCAGGCCGGCACATAACTGTCGCGCGGCGTCAACGGCCATGAAGCATCGATAAGGCCCATGTCCATCATCCGCGTATAGCGCGCATCGCGTAGCGCATCCCAGCCTTCGTTGTACCGCCCTTCATACTTCTTGATGTCTTCTGGTAGTGCATGCAAGGGAAAATGCGGTGCGTTATGTGCCAGGTACAGAAAAAACGGATCAGGCTTTTCTAGTGCTTCGTCGATAAAATCTAGTGCATAATCTGTAAAGGCATCAGTGGTATAAAATCCGGTTTCCGGTACTTCAAACACCTCTTTACCCAAACGCATCGGATTCTCATCCCCTTGCCACTGATAACCGGTAAAGAAGTTAACGGCTCCTACCAAAAAGCCAAAGTATCGGTCAAATCCACGCTCAACCGGATTGTCGGGCAAATGCCACTTGCCCGACATCATCGTCGAATAGCCGGCATCTTTTAGCGCCTCAGCCAGTGTGACATGATTCGGAATACTGAAGTTTTGGGACTGATGATGGTATACCCCACTGAGCAGCGCAGCACGGGATTCAGTGCACTTGGCATTGTTGTAGAACTGTGTAAACTGGATACCTTCTGTTGCCAGCCTGTCGAGGTGTGGCGTTTCAATTTCACCACCATAAGCCCCGAGGTCGGAATACCCAAGATCGTCTGCCATAATGAGGACAATGTTGGGGCGAATTTCAGATTGATGATCCGAGGGATTACAGGCTAAAGCGGCAAGCAATAGTAAACATGCCGATAGCGCGATTTTATTTGTGTGCATGACAGGGGGGAGTTTATTGCCAATATCGGACAACTTAGCGCTCGCCCGGCATTCTGGCAACCCTGCCGGCGTTCATCCCTGGCGTCGCTGCTTTTTGTCGAGGTGGTACGTCAGGGCCATAGCAATACAATGCCTCACAGCATCCGTTTTCAACGGTGCATTCAAACTAAACACCACGCTGCGGTTGCCTTCAAATTCGAGTACGTCTGCATACATTTCGCGAAAGGTGCTGACCAGGGTCGTCTGGCAATTGAAATACATGGCATAGTGCCCCGGCGCACGGGACTTCCAATCGATCCGGATGGTGCTGCCGCTTTTTGTCTTTGAGGTGAGGTAACTGGGCTCTCCCCACTTCAGCGTTTCTTCCAACTCACCAACTTCATCCATGCCGGCCGCAGTGTCCAGAATAAGCTGTCGAAGCTGTAGCATTTTGGGTTGGACATCCTGTGGGTATTGATCAAATACCGCTTGTACGTTGGGCTGCTGAAATTCAGCGTTGGGTTGTGTCATCTGTTTTCTTGCTTGCTCTGATTGCGCCGGCCTTATGCATCAACAATATCTGCTCCCTGTGACAGCATATCGTCATGGGTGAATTTGCGCCGGATTTGTACGCCAGATCCCCCTACAGGTTGTGCGGTTTAGCTATCCATTGTAGTTTACGATACTGTAAACTTGAAGCAATCTAATCTTAACCAGACCCACTGCTTTCGTGCGTGTAGTATTTCACCGCAGCAGTTATACACTTCTAGGTATACTTGCTGGCTTTCTTTTCTTCGCCACTGTCAGTCCCGTTGCTGCTCAGATCAACATAGAAAAAACACGGGTGGAAGACCCCGAAGGCCTTTCGCTAGCCGTTGCCACAACATTTTCATTCCGCAGCGGCAACGTAACCCGCTATGACGTAAGCAGCAGCGCCCGGGTGGATCACAAAAGAGACAAGAACCACATTTTCTTGCTCGGCAATGTTGGCTACGGAGAATCGCGTGGTACTACGTACAAGAATCGCGCGTTTGCACACCTGCGCTTCATGCACGATGCGTCGCCGTTTGTTACCACAGAACTTTTTGGCCAGGTTGAAAATGACGCGTTTACACGGTTACAGCTGCGTGTGCTTGCCGGCATTGGTATCAGAATTCCTTACGTGAAACGAGAAAATATTGCTATTTATCAGGGCACAAGCTTTATGTTTGAGCACGAGTCGCTCGACCCCGACAACGTAGGCGACCATTTGGCGGAAATCACAACCAACCGCTGGAATAACTACATCAACATTCGCCTCAAGCTCAACGATAAGGTTGCGTTCTTCAATACCGGCTATGCCCAGCCGCGCTTTGATGATTTTGGGGATATCAGAATTTTGCTGGATAGCGGGCTGCAAATTGAGCTCTCCTCTCGTTTCTCGTTTTTCACGAGCTTAAATCTGCGTTATGACAGCCGGCCACCAGGGACGCTAAAGTCACTCGACATCGACATGCGCAACGGGCTCAAGTTTGATATTTGATGCTGTATAATATCCCAAGTTGCGTGGTATCCAAAATACGCCATCCTTTCGGCTAAGACTGCCCAACGCATCACTGAAAGAATTTTTCTTCAGTAGATGAGACTAAACACGCTTGGCTTTATATTCTCCCACGAGGTACACACCGCTTGCCTCCAGACTGCCCCAATACTGCATTCAACCACACGACCCCGGATGAGCCATTTCGTTAAGAGCATAGGAAGTACCACAAAAACAGTTTGTTTAACTTCACTCTTATGGCTCGGCACGGCTGCTAACCTTGCTATCGCCCAGCAGACCGAGACGGACACACCTGCACGAGTCGCCCTTTTTCTCGACTGCGGTTTCTGTGACGGGACGTTTATACGACAAGAGACACCCTACCTGGATCACGTCCTCGACCGTGAAGTCGCCGACATCCACGTTCTCGTTACGCGGGAACGCACAGGCGCCGGCGGCGAGGTACAGACCCTGGACGTCATCGGCTTGCGTCAATTTGAAGACACGGATTTCACGACCTTCTTCACGATACCCGTCAACGCCACCGAGGACGAAGAGCGCAATGCGTTCCTCCAGACCCTCGAAGCCACGCTCGTCCCGTACTTGATGCAAACGCCGTTGCGCGACCAATTGCGCGTGGAAATTACACAAGAAAACGAAGGTACTGTTGAGCAAACCCAGCCAACAGACGACCCATGGAATCTTTGGACAATCACACTTTATGCCGACGGTAGCGCGGATTATGAATCCCAACAACGCTCCTTCGACTCCAGGTATGGCGTGTTTATTAGCCGCGTGACCGAAGCGTGGAAGCTTCAATTCCGGCCGTTCTTCAACTACAACTACGACCAGTTTGAGCGTGGTGACGAAACAATTACGAGCTCAGCGCGGCGCGACGGCTTCACCAGCTATGCAATTAAGAGCATCTCACCGCACTGGTCTGTTGGCGCTTACGCAGACGCCCTCACCTCGACGTTCTCCAACATAGACTGGCGCTACCGCTTCATGGGTGCTGTAGAGTGGAGCCTTTTCCCCTATCGCGAGGCAAATCGGCGCCAGTTGACGGTCGCCTACCGTATAGGCGCGTCACACCTCATCTATCGAGAGACAACGATTTACGAGAAGCTCGAAGAATTTCTCCCACAGCACCTGCTCAACGCAGGATATGAAGTTGTTCAGCCATGGGGAGAGATCGAGATCGGCGTCAATGCATCCCAGTACTTGCACGACCTTTCGCGCCATAGTCTTGAGTTCGATGCAGCGTTCGAAATTCGCATCACAAGAGGGCTTTCCGTTGAGATTGGTGGCTTTCTCGAACTCATCCATGACCAGATCAATCTCCCCATAGGCGACGCGGACCTGGAGGAGGTACTTCTGCGGCGAAGACAGCTCGAGACAAACTTCGAATCCGGATTCGGCTTTGGGTTGCGCTATCGCTTCGGCTCCCTCCTCAACAACGTTGTTAACCCGCGTTTTGATGGCGTCGGCAGCAGGGATCGGTTCTAAGTTGCGGGCACGCTTTCCTGTAACCTTTTAAAGATGTTACTCGTCACGAGGGATTCAGCACAGACTGCTGAAGGCTGCTGTGTTAAAATGCCCCCTCCCAAGCGATGACCGTGAAAGCTATGCCCGTACCGCACGTTTCAATCAGAGCCTTGTGCTTTTTTCTCACCCTAACCCTAGTTCCCCATTTAGCCACAGCACAGTCTTCTGAGCCAACAACAGATCAGGTTGACGCGTTGTTTGCGCAGTGGGATCATGCAGAATCACCCGGTGCAGCGATTGCCATTGTTCAAGATGGCGAGGTGCGCTACAAAAAGGGCTACGGCATGGCAAACCTGGAACACGGCATTCCGAACACCTCATCAACGATTTTCGATATTGCTTCCGTGTCCAAGCAATTTGGTGCCATGGCAATCGCCATGCTGGCTGAAGCCGGCACCATAGCATTAGACGACGAGATACACACCCATATCCCAGAAGTCCCCGACTTCGGCAACCCAATCACCCTTCGCCATCTCGTTCACCACACCAGTGGCTTGCGCGATTGGCCCGGTACGCTGTCTATGGCCGGCTGGCAGATGGACGACATCATCACCTTCGACCAGATCCTGCGGATGGTATGGAAGCAGCAGGCTTTGAATTTTGAGCCGGGTGCTGAATACTCCTATTCGAATACAGGCTACAACCTGCTTGCAGAGACCGTCGCCCGCGTCACAGACCAATCTTTTCCCGAATGGATGGATGCGCATGTGTTTACACCACTCGAAATGAACCACAGCCACTTTCACGATGACCACCAGATGATTGTCGAGAATAGAGCGCAGGGGTATCGTAAAGCAGGAAGTCAGTACAAAATGGTGCCGAACGGGTTAACAGCCCTCGCATCGAGTTCGCTGTTTACGAGTGTTGATGACCTGATCAAATGGGTACAGAACTTTGAGACCAAAACCGTCGGCGGGCCGGCGGTGATGTCGCAGATGCACGAACAAGGCGTTCTCAACGATGGAAAAGAAATTGCCTATGCGTTTGGCAACTCGATCGGGTCATACAGAGGGCTTGCGCAGGTGACCCACTCTGGTGGCTGGGCGGCGTTTAATACCTATCTTGTCCGCTTTCCAGAAGAACGTTTTTCCGTGATTGTGTTGAGCAATGCCGGCGACCTGAACGCACGCCGGCGCGCGTATGAAATTGTAGATCTCTACCTGAAAGACCGGTTCATTCCGGAAGAACCAACAAGCAACGAGGAGGTCACATCAATAACATTGACTGAGTCCCAACTCGATCGCTTTGTGGGAAACTACAAACTCGGTCCGGGCTGGTATGTGAACATTTTCAGAGCAGGCAATACCCTCAAAACACAGGCAACCAATGAGTCAGCCTTTGACATGACGCCCGTGTCAGCTACAAAATTCTGGGTCCAGGCGTACGGATCCCACATCGACTTTAAAGGCCCCGATTCAGCCCCCGCTACCTATTTTGATTACAGACAATACCAGGCACCGCGCGTGAGCGCTGTAATCGCACAGGAGGATGTTAGGGTGGATGCATATCTGGGCACCTACTACAGTGAAGAACTGGAAACAACCTACACTGCTGCAATCTACGAAGGCAAGCTGATCTTTCAACACCTGCGCCACGGCACCATAGCGCTCTCCCCGCTCATCGAGGATGTATTTAAAAGCAATCGCTGGTTTATGCGTGAAGTCGAATTTGTGCGAAATGCCTCAGGAGAGATTACAGGATTCCTCGCCTCGGATAGCCGCTCACGCAATGTTTTATTCAGCAAATTCTGACATGGGGTTGATGATTTACGGCTTTTGTGCGTGATTTCGTAAACCCCGATATATTGCGAAATAGGTTATACTTCTACCCTCTTATGTCCTTCAAAAGTCCAGTTCGTGGTTCGCCTGCTGATAAAATCTAGTCAGTTTTCGTTACTACTGAATCCTGAACTTTTTTCATCATGCTTCCATTCACACTCTGATACTGCTCAACCTTGAACGTATCACCTTCTGGGGTTTTGACCATTTGATCGAAAGATTTTCGCTCTGGCATGATAAACTCCGCCTGCATTACCCAGCTTTTGCCATGCTTGATCAAGTTGCCTGTTACTGGTTGCGTTCCAAATCCTCTCCCAATAAATGCAGCAACAACATAATTTTTGTTAAGCGTATCGTAACTGTATACTTCTCTCTGATAAAGATCATCTGGGGCATTGGGTAAAAAGAAATCACATTCAATTATGGTTTTCCCAAATAACCAATCACAATCCATTATAAAGTGAAGCGGAGATCTTTCAGATGGGTCGTTGGGAAACCATTCACCTTTCCAATCCCATTTTCCGATCATCCACTCCAGCTCTGCCATTTCTTCTGTGGTAGGAAAGGCATTTGAATCTTGAGCAACTGAGTTCAAAGGAAAATTTATCGTTACGAACAAAAAGAGGGTTACAAATAAACGAGCCTTCACGTCTTTATAGCAGAATGATGGTACAAACTACGGCAGGTATGAGAAACTACCGAGTGTTGTTATGGAGATGCAATCACAGAAAAGCGCCATTTTTTTAGCCGTATTCCCCCCATCTTATCCCGTAGCATTGATCGTGCCTACAAAACGCTCATAAAAGCAGCTGCCGTCGGTATAGCAGCTGCAATAAACAGGATGGTTCGCTGGGGCGTTCGGTCGAGTACGTAAAGCAGAATGTCAAGTCCCTGGCGAATGAGCACGCTCAGTAGTCCAACCTGGAAAAGCACCTGGTCACCCAGGATAAGCGCTGCCCACAGGCATATGCCCGTGACAATCTGTCGCGCCCCCCAGCCACGCACGTTTGGTGCGGTGACAATCTCTTCCGAATTGATGGGCTTGAAGTTTTCGGTACGTACGAGCAAAGACAGCCCCTTATTGGCAAACAAGGCTGCGGCACCGGTAAGCAGCGTGGCAATCGCGAAAAGGCCTGTAATAGCAAGTGCAAGGAGTGAAGGGACAAAAGGATCCATGAGTATGATGCTTGGCGTGGAACGAATACTTTCCGTATTCTAACGTGAAGAAGTAATAACCACAATTCCCTTGGAGGGAATAATGGCTACTCAGTCTTTTGGCTCCGCGCTCAAGTCCATCCGGCAAGATCTAGGACTCTCACAAGAAGCGCTAGCTCACGTTATAGGAACTACCCAGCGTCACTTGTCCTTCCTAGAAACAGGACGCTCAACCCCGTCACGGTCTATGATCGCCAGAATCGTCACCTCTGTGCGCCTCCCCAGCGCTAATCGTGCATTACTCTTCGACGCAGCTGGCTTCCGAAGTCCATATCCACAACGTGAACTCGACGACGCTGAAGTCCAGGGCACGCTAGACCTCATCACGAGCCAGCTCCTTCGGCATTGGCCATTTCCAGGGTTTGTAGTCGACAAGGACTGGAATTTTCTGAGAGCCAATGCGCCAGGGCAGCGTATGATTAACATGTTCGACGGTGTAAGCAACATGCACACGCTATTTTTGTCACCGAAATTTCAACCCCTCGTCACAAACTGGGAGGCAGCAAGTGCGAGCTTCTATACGCGCATTCAGGAGGTAGCGCAACGGTCGAAACCCGTACGAGACGCCCTGGAGGCTGCGATTAGACTCGGCCGGTTCGAGCACGTACCCCAATTTCTAGCTGGTAATGAGGATGTCCCGATATATGTACCCATTATCGTCCAGATCGCAGATCAACCGCCACTGCGGTTCACATCGCTCCATGGCCGGCTGGTCTCAGTGCACGATGCAATAGCCGAGAATTTTGAAGTGGAGTTAATGGTCCCGCTCGATGCGAACTCTGAGGTACCCATGCACGTTTTATTCGGAAATGAGAAATAGCATTAGCTCCCTAACTATCTTGATTTTTTTTCACCAGGATCACCCAATCTTGATTCGATGGATATGAACCCGGCGGCGGGCTACCCAATGAACGCATAGCACCTCCCTGGATCGTTGTAACCGTACCCTCGCGCAATTCTCCCCCTGTAAGAGGGTTATACCATTGCAGACTGAAGCCGCCTTCTGCTGCGCGTAAATCGATTGTGTGCTCAGCAGCGTCTGCCAAGTAGATGGCATAGACTTCACCTCTTTTACCTAAACAATAGGCATCTGTAGCGCTCACAATGTTGTGCATTGGCTGCATCTCCCAGTATGGCAGATTGGCATTAAAAAACGTCAATGCATAATCCGTCAACTCCCAAAGCCGCGCCCGCCGGCGCCAGTCTTCAGACGTCAGGTCGTTGTGAAGGTTATTTGCACCGAAATACCACTCCACACCCGCTGCCCCCGAAAGCAATGTGCCCCATAAAACGTATTGCCTAAGCGAGTCGTGATCAGGATCCAGAGAATCGGGCAACGCTCCCGTGTGCCACATCCCGATCTCATCCATCGACACGAGCCATTCATGCCCCGCGTTGCGCGCATTCTCTCGCCAGGTCTCAACCACGGTAGCTGCCCCTTCCCTCTTATCAACCTGCAGCGACAAACCATCAAGGTCTTCAAAACCTAGTATCTGAGAAAGGATGTTGCTTCTCTCCGGGTCGTGGGAATGCGTATGCAAAAGCACCGGGTGATTGTAGGGATCAGCTTGCTTGATGAAACTCGCCATGTCACGGCGTTGCCGATCGTTTTGGGCATTTGGCGTCCAGGAAGCCGGCCCGTTTTCTTCTCCAATATTCCATTTCAGCGCCAAATGGTGGCCAAACCGGGCAATCAATTCACGCAAGTATAGCTGCCGCATGGGTCCCGTATCGCCGCCATCCAACATTAACTCATTCTCTGTCTCCTGCAGTACAACATGGAGCAAGATTCCTTTGGCTTGCATGTGCTGAAAGACAACTTCCCACTGCGCCAGTTTACTAACGTCAAAACGCGTAAAATCATCGGGTGTGCGATAGGGCCACACATCTTTACCATCACCCTCGATATTCATCACGATGAAATACACGGCATTCATACCCGTTGACGCGAGGTAATTAACAGCACCGATCAGCGATTTACCTTTCTCTCCTTGCCAGGTAGGATCTCCTGATTTCCAGTCTTCCAGGTGAGGTGCATATGCGTGGATTTGATCGGTTGTACTGGCCTCGCCTTCATCAGCGGATGCGCTTAAACGATATGTCCCATCAAAATCCTCGTAGGCCAGCAGGTTTTCTGGACTGTCAGCGCCACCTTTTAGCCAGTATTCACCCGAATGCCGAAATCGAAAAAATCCCTCATGCGCTTCCAAACGCCCATGATTTCGAAAGTCTACGCCGTCTTTGTCGGAAGGTACGACGACGAAGCTGCCTTCAGCTCCAGGTAAATCAACAGCAGTGCCTTCAGTCAGGTTGTCGCTCAAGGCTATGTTATCGCCCTGGTGCAGCCGCGCTACATAACGCCACGACCCAACACGGTCTGGTGTAAATCTGACTTGCCAGACGTTACCGGCATCAGCACCTGTTTCAGCTGCATTTCCATCAGCTGCGTAAAAACCGCGGATGGTGTACTGCGTCTCCTCATGGATATAGTCTACGCTCAGGCGATAATTAAGAAAAGGATTATCCGCAGCATCCTCAGCCGTCTGTGCTCCGCTGAATGGAAGAGTGACCGTGTGCCACTGCTGGAATACGGGGATCCGATCCAATGCGTCAGCTTCCGTGACAGGATTTGCGTTCGGTAATTTCAGGCGCTCAATTGAGGTAAGCTCAGGACCTCCACCACGATTACCACTGCCAGATGCTTTATAGACGTAGTCATCGATAACGGCAAAACCTGATCCGTGCCGGCCGCGCTCCAGCGCCGGCCAGGTGCGCCATGTCCCTTTTTCAACGTTGTATGCCTCCACTTCTAAATGCGCAGCCTCTTGCGTCATACTCTCCCCGCCCCCAATAACAATTTCGTTTTGCCAGGCAAAAGCCGCATTCCCCGCTCGCAGTGTAGGCAACGCAAGATTTTTAGTCACCGGCAGCCATTCCCCGCGTTCAAAGTCGTATACATTGCCATACTCCACCGTTAACGACATGTCTTCTCCGGTCCGCCTCGAAGAGGTACGCCCGGCAAAGGCATACAACCTGTTGTTTGCAACGGCAACTTGAAAGTGATCGCGTGCATTTGGTGCATCGGGCAATGTGCGCCACACCCCCGTTTCCGGATCATACTCGTCAAACCAGGGACGATACCCATCCATGTGTCCGTTGGTAATACCACCAACCAGATAGATTTTGCCATTGTGATAAGCTACGCCGGCGCCGCCACGCTGCCGATGCGCAGGAATTGGATGCCCGTACGCATATTCGTCCCGTTCTGGATAATAAATGATGACACGATCGAGTGGTTTTTCCATCGGCCAACCACCTGTCATCGCACCCATCAAATAAATGGCGTCATCGACAACAATAGGCTGGAAATGATGCAATTCGATTGGTGGAGGCGATTTCTCTGTCCAGGTATTAGACCTGGGATCAAATTCATCCGTAGGGTTGATCCGGCGCCCACCGATTAAGTAGAGTTTATCTTTATAAGCAACAAAGCCGGCTTCATGCCGAGCCGTTGGTTCGCCAACCGCATCGATTGTTTCCCATGCCCAGCCATCTTGCGCTGCCACGGTTGTGCTCTGCAACAGCATGAAACACACACACGCGGCAATCCATACACTGCCAAACGAAAGAATGGAGGACGTAATGGTATCACTATTGGGCTGCCTGTTTCTCATGACCAAGGATATCACCAGATTGTCGAATTTAATTTATAGGTTATGGCGCACGGTGGGATACGCGCCTCAAGTACTTTATGGGGTTAAATCAAAACCGCGACGGTCTTTGATCGGTGGATTATCGCGCTCAACTCCTCCGCTTATGCAGTTACCAGACTACTATAATTCTTATCTGGTGGCACAAATATGGTGTAGTGAGAAACCCCGAACCATAAAATACTTTATATATAAACTATTCATTAGTACACTATCTTGCAAGTGCATGCTGATTGACCATGAGTAAACTGCAGAAAGACTTAAAAAAATCGAAACCGTTTGAGCTTCAGCACCAGGAGGTAATCATCAGCATACTGCGAACCAACGAGCTGTTTCAGTACCGCTTCGGTCAGCTCTTCCGCAAATTTGGCCTGTCACAACCCCAGTACAACATATTGCGGATTCTTCGCGGTGCCGGCGAGCAACTCCCTTCTCTAGAAATTGCCAGCCGCATGATTAATGTTGTCCCGTCGATTACCAACCTGATCGACAAACTGGAGCGCAAAGGCCTGGTGCAGCGTGAGCGGAGCGAAAAAGACCGGCGTGTATGGTTTGTTGGCCTCACGGCAGAGGGCCTGGCCTTAACAAATGAAATGGATGAATCTAACCTGAATATGCATATAGAGCTTGTAGGGCATCTGAGTGAACAAGAGCGCACCCAATTACTAGAGCTGCTGGAAAAGGCACGGCAATCCGTAAATCTGGGAGAATAGTGGCTCCTGATACATACCGCATGCCCTCTCCTTGCTTATCGAGCGATGTAATCAAAGTTGAAGCCAGACGGCATTTGGGTAACAAATCGGAAATTGAACCACTTTTTTTGTAGTTCTCAGCACCAAGAACTGCATTTGTGAGCTCTATAGAAAGATTTTGAGCCCGTTTCGTTTATGCCGCTGCAAAGCGAAATTGCTGCCTGGTTCTGTTATTCCTAGCTGGTCTCTCCCTTTCCCGATCTTGTATTTCGCACTTCGCCTCACGAACGGATGTCCATTTACTCAAATGCACACGAGTTGGAATTACTTAAATGTCAAATCACCAAATATCCAATGCCATCCAATGTAAAGCATTAACGCAAACGATATTAACGACCAGAAAAAAACAAAAAGGCCTGCTTATAAGAGGTCTCTTTTTCCAATACAGCTCTTTCTGGATTGTCAGGGTCTTAATAGCAGATAGTTTCTAACCCCAAAGGATATCGCCCAACTATCTCAGAGGCAGCTGCCCAGGTGTATCCCAGTTCCGTACCAAACGAGACCTTATTAGATTCGTAGTTTTTCCCATCAATTTTGTACTTATAAG
>JBCCIM010000131.1 GCA_039111535.1 Bacteroidota bacterium
ATCGGATCTTCTGCTTCTCTTGCATCGATGTCTATGGCGACAAAAGGGCGCGCCGGCGTTTCTACAAATGAAAAAGAGGTCTTTTTGTCTGCGCCGGCTCCTTCAATATCAACCAGGACAAAGCCTTTGGGGTACGACCATTCTTTAAACGATATACATTCAATACTGCCGGAGTATACCACCGGGGGTTTTTCGCCGGCATTGCGGTCCTGAAATTT
The DNA here is from genome assembly GCA_039111535.1 of Bacteroidota bacterium. Classification (NCBI taxonomy): domain Bacteria; kingdom Pseudomonadati; phylum Bacteroidota; species Bacteroidota bacterium. Next base: position 219 of record JBCCIM010000131.1, read on the forward strand.
ATGTATGTGCCCCAGGGCGATATAATCAATTGGCGGAAGCGCGAGTTGTCCCACCGAAAACTTGGGCTCGTGGGCAATCAGGCTGGTTTGTTCAGATCCTGAAAGTTCAGCCCCATGCACCGACAAGTGTGCCGACATAACCGTAGGCAAATCGGGGTCGAGGGCTTTGGTAGCCGCCTGTACAAAGTTAACGTATTTCTCCTCGATAAAAGCCCTGATTTCGGTAGGCGACTTGCTCCGGTATTCTTCTTTGGTCAGCAGCATACTGCGGATGGGCCAGGGGAGGGCAATAAATTGCAACGGCCCGCTTTTCGTTTCGATAACCGTGAAGTCGGGACGGTGAAACAGGTGTACGTCGCCACTCAGATAAGGGTAGATGTCGAGGGCAGAGGCTTTGCCGTAGGAAATTGGGTGATCGTGATTTCCCACGATCATAACAATGGGGATGCCTCGGTCAGCAATGGGCTTGAGGCACGCAGCAAAGGCTTTTTGTTGCGTCGGGGTAGGATCCGCAGTGCGGTAAGCGTCTCCGGCAAAAAGGAACAGGTCGATGTCTTCATCAAGACCTCGTTGCACCAAAAAGTCGAAGGACCTCTTGAAGTCCATGAGCCGGGAATTTAATCCCGTCGCCGCATCAATGCGCCCGTAGGCGTTACTGCCGAAGTGGATATCGGCCGTATGCAGAATTTTCACTGTGCCAGACTAAACAGAATAGGTTTCAGTGGAGAAGCAGCACAAATTACTTGTGGTCACCACGGCTGCAGCATAGTGCCGCTAAATATCCAGGCGGGGATGCATGATTACCAATTAACTTTCCCGCCCTGGTTTCCTTGGTTACCCTCAATGTCTATGTTTGGCGCACTATAGTCAATAGGCAGCGGAAAAGATACTTTGCTGAGTTTTTCTTCATCAGCGATTTTTCGGGTAAAATCTCCAACCAGATGCAGGGCGCTATGCGCTCCCTGTCCCCACCAATCGGTGCGGAAGGTGACGCGCTGGTCGTTGAAGCCAACCCACGCACCTGTTACCAATTCAGGATGCATCAGCATGAACCAGCAATCCGCGCTATTCTGCGTGGTGCCGGTTTTGCCGGCCAGGTCGTATTCGTAGAGGCTGTATTGGGTGCGAACCCGGATGCCCGTGCCGCCGGCCTGAATCACATCCCGCAGCATATCAATGCCTTTGAGTGCGGTTTGCTCGTTCAATGCTTCTTCAGGTCGAGGTCGCGCTTCGTACAGTACGTTGCCCAGGCGGTCCTCGATACGGGTGATGACCGTCGGTTCATGCTTGATGCCCGAGTTTGCGAGGGTGCTGTAAGCTGTGGTTAGCTCCTGAAGCGTAACATTGCTGGTGCCCAGGGCAAGAGAGGGTACCTCAATAAGCGGGCTCTTGATGCCCATGCGTCGGGCGTAAAATGCCAGCGTTGGTGCGCCAATTTTCAAAACGAGCCGCGCAGTAATTGTGTTTTTAGATTGTTTGAGTCCTTCGCGCAGGGTGAGCATCAATCCGGATCCCTCTTCACCTGAGTTCTTGGCTTGCCACTCGTTGCCCTGGTCATCTTCCCAGTAGATGGAGCTGTCTGCCAGCATGTAATCAGGAGAGTACCCGTTATCAATGGCGGCAATGTAGGCAAAGGGTTTAAACGTAGAGCCGGGTTGCCGGCGTGCTTTGGCTACGTGGTCGTACCAGTCATCTTTCAGGTTGCGACCACCCACCCACGCTTTGACGTAACCACTGCGGGGATCGATGGAAATCATGCCGGCTTCGAGGCGTGTTTTGTCCGCCTTGAACTGCGCGACAAATTCTTCGTCTTTCATCAGCGAGTCGATGGCTGCGTCGCCGCCAATTTCGTTTCTCAACACCCGGAAAGCTTCTGTTTCCTGGATGTAAAGCTGCAACGTGTCCGCTTTGAGGCGCCAGTACTCGCTAAAGGGTTCAAACTCTTCCAGGTCGGTATATGCGGCCATGCCCTGGTTGTATGGAAAGCCGGCAAATCGCTTGCGACTCCATTCATAGTCAACAACTTGTTGGAGGCCATTCATCTGGCGCTCTACAACCTCGGAGGCAATTTCCTGCATCCGGGTGTCGAGGGTTGTGTGGACAATCAGGCCTTGCGAATAGATGTCGTGTCCGCTTTCTTTGCCCCATTCACCCAGCCACTGCCGTACATGCTCTGCGAAATAGGGCGCAAAGCCGGCGGTGATTTCGCTGGAACTGTATTCAGTTTCAATGGGCGTTTCAAGATTCGCTTCGAGGTATTCCCGACTCAGGTAGTTGTTTTTGACCATCTGGCCCAGTACAACATTGCGGCGCTGGCGCGAAAGGTTGGGATTTCTGATCGGGTTGTACATCGTGATCCCTTTCAGCATACCAACAAGCGTGGCGCTCTGCAGGGTGTCAAGTTCGGTTGAGCTGACGCTGAAAAACGTACGCGCAGCTGCTTCGATACCAAAAGCGTTGTTGCCAAACTCAACGGTATTCAGGTACATCTCGATGATTTCGCGCTTGGTGTATCGGCGCTCGAGCTGTACTGCCGTGAGCATTTCTTTCAGCTTTCGAGAAATGGTCTGGCGCTTGCCAATTTCTTTGTTGTACAGGTTACGGGCCAACTGCATGGTAATGGTAGAGCCGCCCTGCACATCCCCCATGACGGTTTTTGCAGCAGACACAAAGAATCGGAAAAGGTCGATGCCCCAATGGTTGTGGAAACGGTGGTCTTCCGTTGCAACCAGCGCGTTGATGACATTGGGTGAAATGTCTGCGTAGGCTACGGATGAGCGGTTCTGGTAGGCATAGCGTGCGAGTTCTTTGCCATCAGCCGTGTAAGCAACAGTTGCAAGCTGGAGGTCCGGGTTTTCGAGTTGCTGTAGTGACGGTAGTTCGTCTTCGCCAAGCGAAACCAGGAATACGACGATGGCCATAAAGCCGAGTAGTCCAAGCCCCGTAATTACAGAGAGTGCAAACGCAGCGTCTGCTTTTTTCTTGCTACCAAAGGTGCGCATGAAAAAGCCACGTATGCCACGACGGGGCGGTGGCGGAGGTGCAGCGTTGGGATCCCTGTAAAAATCGTTGGAATGCTCAACGGCATCAGATTGCCGGCGACTTGAAGGGTCGTTGAAATAACGTTTCAGTTCTTCGTCCGAATAGGACCATTCTTCAGACATAGCGTTTGCCTCACCCGGCTAAGCTTGAGAATGTGGGAAAATTGCGAAAAAGTATTGCTTAAAAGCAAGACAATCGGTTTAAGTAGAAGTTTCGGTTTGTTGCATAAAGGATGCCGTTTCCCGTAACTCCGGCTTTTTTGTCTCGTCGTTCCAATTGAATAACGAAACGGTGCCGTTTGCCATGCAACCGAAGGTTCGATGGAGCCGCCAACATCCTGTATTCAGGTAAAGGCCATCACCAAGCCGGGTCAATTCAGCATGATGACTGTGTCCCATCACCACAAGGTCGTGTTTCTGCGCGAGCAATGTGGCTGCGTGCGTGCGCAATTGCGCCACCACTTCGGTATCTATTACATCGGAGTGAATGCGTTGATTAACCCATCTGGCCAACCTGTATCCAAAATCGGATGGCAGCAACGTACGGTACAAAAAAACAGGTAGTGGATGCTGAAGCGTCTGCTTTATCAGGGTGTTGAGTGGAAATCGGGATGCAATAATATCTCCGTGGTTGAGGTAAACGTGTTTGCCCTGCAGAGGTTCGATAAAGCTATCGAACACCAGGTTTACCCCCAGCTCTTCTTTGTAATAGTCCATATGCCACGGGTCGTGGTTGCCCGTGAGGTAGGTGACGGGCCGGCCACTGTCGGTCCAGGCTGCAATCAAACCCTGGAAACGCGCAATGCCTTTGGGGACAAGATTTGGGTACTCGATATACTGGTCGTAGACATCGCCGATAAGAAACAGGTGTTCAATTTGATCTTCAAAATGACGCAAGCAATTGATTAAAGCGGCTTCATGCTTTTTTTCAGTAGCCACGTCACCGCGCCCGAAGTGCATGTCAGAGACAAAAAGAATCACAGTATTTCTTCATTATATAGCGTTGGACTTGGAACGATACTGCAGGTAGGACAGTTTCGTTTTCAGGTAGCCAATCAGGAATTGGTGTCCGTTTGGTTTTTTGCTCAGTTTGGTTTATTGCTCTGTTTGTTTTTTTTGTTCAGCAGTAGCTGTCGGAATGGCCGGTCCATGTAACCCATCATCACATGGGACGTACGATCCGAATGTGAGCGCACAAAAAGTAGCTAGATGTATTCCAATTCTATTCGGCCAGTTACAAATTTTTCAGTGTTTCCCCCGGTTCTCAAGAATCTGTTGATCATCAATGGACTCTTTTTTCTTGCACAGAATCCGGCAGACAGCCCCATTGCGATGTTTTTGCGGGAGTGGTTTGCTTTGTGGCCGATTGGCGCGCCTGATCAGATTCTTACCAGCCAGGGATTGCGTGCAACCGGTGACTTTTGGCCTTGGCAGCTGGTAACCTACGGATTTCTACACGGCGATTTTACCCATATTCTGTTTAATATGTTTGCCCTCTGGATGTTTGGTGTTCAGTTGGAGAACGCCTGGGGGTCGCGTCGTTTTGCTATTTTTTACTTTGTTTGTGTTGTCGGTGCCGGCCTGATTCAGCTCATGACATCTTACGGCATGGGATATTATACCGTAGGTGCTTCGGGTGGGGTATACGGTATTCTGCTGGCCTTTGGGATGATGTTTCCCAATAACGAAATCTTCCTGCTCTTTTTGCCTTTTCCGATAAAGGCCAAATGGTTTGTTTTGGGCCTTGGCCTCTTCGCAATCTTTGGTGGATTTACGGGGGCGGCTTCCGGTACAGCCCATTTTGCGCATCTCGGCGGCATGGTTTTTGGTTTCATTTTGATGCAATATTGGCGCGGCAAACTGCCGATAAAGCCAGAACGACGAATGCTTTTTTAACTGAAGTTGTAAAACCGGCGGATTTCGGTAAACCAAAGCCCTTTTAAGGTGTAGTAAATACGGGTTTGTGTACTTACTCCTGCATGCGGGTAAGCAAAAGCATCTGGAGCACCTTTCCTGCGTATGGCACCTGTGCGTGCACAGCATCAGAACTTTTAAAGACGATCAACTGTGAATCAGCTCAATACATGGTATAGAATGCAGCCGCCAGCCATTCGGGCGCTGTTGACTATCAATGTCGTCATCTACGTGCTTTGGTTTCTGCTTTTTCAGCATTTTGACGCCATGGAGACGTTGTTTAACCGTCACCTGGCCCTGCAAGCTGAGCCTACCACGTTTTTGTATCAACCCTGGCAGTTGATTACGTACAACTTCCTGCATTTGGGGACCGACCTTGGTGGCATCCTGCATATCACGTTCAACATGCTCTGGCTTGTATGGATTGGAAGGGACTACGAAGAATTACATGGTTCGCACCGATTGCTTGCGGTCTACATTATTGCCGGCATTGGGGGAGGGATTCTCTCTATCGTAATCGAAGGCCTGTTTCCTGGGTTTGCCGGCGGCGGTGGCGATGCTGCCGTTGTTGTTCATGGCGCTTCCGCCTCTGTGCTGGGTGTGATGATGACCATGGCCATTTTGCATCCTTATAAAAGCATTGGCCTGCTTTTCCTCGGAACGGTGAGGCTGCTTTACGTTGTGCTCGGATTTCTGGTTATTGACGCCCTGTTTATGCAAGGTACAGCCGTTGCAGCCCACTGGGGCGGCGTTTTGTTCGGTTTCCTCTTTGCAAAAGCAGAATCTTCCGGTGTTGATCTTTCCAGTTGGGCTACCTACTTCTTTAAAGGCGGAGCGCGTAAGAGTTCGGCTGGCAGCAGTAGCAGCTCAGGAGATCGTGAAGGCGGTATGCTCCGGAAAATTGAAAATTGGCTTGCCTCTAAAAATGATAGCGCTGAGCCACCACCCAAAAAACAGCCTACGCGTGAGCGTACTTGGCGACGCACTGAAGTTGACGTTGAAGTAATTGAGACGTCCAAAGAAGATGAGGTAGACCGGATTTTGGATAAAATCAGTGCAGAGGGATATGAAGCGCTTACACCAGCTGAGAAAAAAATCCTTTACGAGGCAAGTCGCAAGTAAGCTAAACGATGTAGGGTTTTTGTGCGACGATTTTTGTGGATCGCGTTTCTTGTTGTTGATGCGCTGCTTTTGTGCTTCTTTGTGGCCGGCTATCTCGGGCGATATGTCGACCCACGATCCTTTTGGTGGCCCCAACTCTTTGCCGTTGCACTCCCCACGCTAAGTATTCTGTTGCTACTGGCAACCCCCGTATTCGTAGCTGTTAAGCGGTGGGGCATGTTTGGGCTCCATCTTGCTTTTGTCGGACTCATCCTGGTTCGCTTTGCTGCCCTCGGTACTGCCCTCAATCCTCCCGTAAACACATCGCCAACATTACGCATTGCCTCCTACAACTTGGGGCACTTCGAAATTTTCTCTCAGGCAGAACAGGCCCGCAAGCTCGGCGAAGTACTTGGGTTGTTGTATCCGGATATTCTCGGCCTGCAGGAATTTCTTGTCCATTACCGGGGGCAGGAGCTTCGCATCCGTAACCTGCCCTACGTTGCAAACAAGCTGGATTCTCTCGGTTTTCAGGCTGTCGCCCGCAACCGGCACGATGTGCCTTCTACCTTCAAACCAATCTGGACACGCAAAGACAAGCTGGTTCAGCAAGCAAAGAACCGCGTTAAAATAAAAGAAAACGACTTTGAAGCGATGTCGTTTATGCGGATGGAATTTGAGTGGGCCGGCCGGGTGGGGGTTTTCTACAACGTACATATGCGCACGTTTGGCTCGAAAAAACCCTGGCTTGATGAAAATATGAGCCCCATGAGTCCGAAGTTCTGGTTGTTCTATATCCGGCAGTATCGCGAAGCGTTTCAGTATCGGGCCTGGGAGGCTGCGCGCATCAAACAATTGCTGGAAGAAGAGGAAATGCCTGTTATTCTTGCAGGTGATTTTAACAGCACGCCACACAATTGGGCCTTTAATCACCTGAAAGAGGGCTTGCAAGATGTACATGCCCATCGGGGTAACCTCTTCAGGACGTCGTACCACGTCCGTTTCCCGCTGGCGAAAATTGACCATATTCTTGTTTCTTCCGACTGGCAAGTATACAGTGCTACCATCCCACCGCTCAACTATTCCGATCATCGTCCGGTGATCGCCGAAATTGGCTGGGCAGACCCTGCAACGGCTGCTGTTGCGTTGCCTTAAAATAGAATTGTGCCGACCCGCTTTTTCGCGCAACTTGTACTGGAAAAAATGCGTTAGTACGGATGCTATCGCTCCCCACTTAGCGCACTGTTTGGGCCCACGTTTGTTAATTCCCTGTTTAGGGTTGTATTGCATGCTGGTTGTATGGCTACATTACAGGGTATGTGATGTATGCCGGCTACCTGAACCAGGCCAGCACACCCGCTTTCTCGCGTAAAACAATTATTTATAGATAAAATGGAAAGACCGCGTCGTTATTCTCGCCCCGTCCAGGTAGGTGATGTACAGGTTGGTGGTGGAGCGCCTGTGTCTGTTCAGTCGATGACTGTTTCCAAGACGCATGATGTTGAAACGTGCCTGTCGGAAATTGAAGGCCTGGCGGCTGCCGGCGCTGATATTGTACGGGTAGCCGTCCCGCGCCCTGAAGACGCTGAGGCGTTGAAAGACATCGTGCAGGGCTCAAATGTGCCTATTGTGGCAGACATCCATTTTAACTACCAGTATGCCCTGAAGGCGATTGAAGCTGGCATAGCCAAAGTGCGCATCAATCCAGGCAATATCGGTAAGCCAGAGTGGGAACGCGAGGTCTTGCTTGCTGCAAAAGATGCCGGCATCCCGATTCGTATTGGGGTAAACTCCGGCTCGCTGGAACGCGATATTCTCGATAAATATGGGTACCCGCAGCCAGAGGCGCTCTACGAAAGCGCCATGCGGCATATCGAAATCTGTACTGCAAATGGCTTTGAAGACCTCATCATCTCCGTGAAACACTCGGATGTGTTCTTCATGATCCAGGCATACAAACTCCTTGCTGAGAGAACAGATTTTCCTTTGCATCTTGGGGTCACAGAGTCGGGTACCGTGAGCTCGGGCACCATCAAAAGTTCGATTGGTATTGGCGCGCTGCTTGCTGAGGGCATCGGAGATACGATTCGCGTTTCACTTACAGCTGAATCTGTAAATGAGGTGGAAGTTGCGCATCAGATCCTGAAGTCTTTGCGTCTTGGCCGGCCAGGTGTTAACATTATTGCATGTCCAACATGCGGCCGCCTCGAAGTTGATCTCTTCAAAATTGCTGAAGACGTAGAACAGGCCGTTAAAGCAAGGAAATTCGAAAAAGACCTTAATGTAGCCTTGATGGGGTGTGCTGTTAACGGCCCTGGCGAAGCTGCTGGTGCAGACCTTGGTGTTGCCTGTGGACGCGGCCGGGCCCATCTGTTCCGCAAAGGTAAAATTATAAAAACCATTGCTGAAGACCAGATTGTGGAGTCTATTCTCGACGCTATCGAAAACTGGGAAGACGAAGAAGTGCAGGTCTAGGCGTGTCCTGAACTGTTGCATGCGCTCAGTTGCCGGCTGGTTTTTGCTTGTTGTCGGACTTACGGCGTCATGCTTAGTGGCACCACCGGTTGTCGCACAATCTGCCCAACGCATAGTGCCACCTGATGGCGCTGTGAATGATCAATTTGGTGTTTCCGTTGCCCACAGTGGCGAAACCCTTCTTGTTGGTGCAAACGCTCACGATGCAGCAGGAGAAGACGCTGGCGCTGTTTATTTCTACCAGCAGAACGGCACCAATTGGGATTTTGTCCAGAAAGTTCTTGTGTCCGAAGGCGCGCCTGCTGACGGCTTTGGTATTGCTGTGGCTGTAGATGGCGATTATGCTGTAGTTGGTGCCCTGGGCGATGATGAAAGGGCAGAAAACGCCGGCGCCGTCTTTGTTTACCTGCGCGAAAATGATAGCTGGCAGTTTTTACAAAAACTCACCGCTGATGATGCCCGTGCAAACGATGCCTTTGGGTTTTCCGTTGCGTTAACAGATCCCTATCTCATTGTTGGTGCCCGTGGCGCAGATGATAAGGGCAACAGCGCCGGCGCCGCATATATTTTCCAGCGCGCGGGTGCAACGTGGGTTCAACTCCCCAAGCTTACCGCAAATGATGGCACAAGTGGTGATTTCTTTGGGACTGCCGTAGACATCGATGCCAGGTTTGCAGTTGTTGGCGCTGAACTGGCTGAGGGGGAGGTGCTTGGGAGTGGTGCTGTCTATGTCTTTGAGAATCGCGGTCTTCTTTGGTTGCAACGTGATAGGCTCCAGGCTGCGGATGGCGCATTTCTTGATCAGTTTGGCGCAGCGGTGTCGCTTGGTGAAACCCATATCCTTGTTGGTGCCCGGGCCAATGATGCGGGGGCCGTGGACGCCGGCGCTGCCTATCTCTTTGAGGAAAGGGCAGATGCGTTTGTAGAGGCCGCAAAACTGCAAGGCGCTGATGCAACCGCCAATTCCTTTTTTGGGCATTCAGTGGCAATGCGTCGCGGAGAATCCGTGTTTGCACTCATCGGGGCCCCAGGCAATGATACGGCCGGCGCAGAAGCTGGCGCAGCTTACGTATTTGAACCCGTTGATGGTGTATGGCAACAAGCTGGTCAGCTACTGCCCGTGGACAACCAACCCGAGAGTGAAATGGGTATTGCTGTCGCAACTGCCGACGGGTATGCGCTCGCAGGAAGCTGGCGCGACGGGAGTGCTGGATTGGAGAGCGGGAGTGTCTTTGCTTTTGATTTGCGCAATGTGTTAACCAGCAATACACCCGAAACTACAACACCAAACGCACATGCAATCAGGTTACATGCCCCATATCCGAATCCGTTTTCAGAGCAGGTGATCTTGCCGGGTGTGTTGGCAACTTTTTCCGATGTTGAGGCAAAAGTGTTCGATGTGCGGGGGCGGCAGGTTGCAACACTTATGCATCGGCAAACACTTCAGCCGGGGCGCGTCGAGTTGTTGTGGGATGGGCGTGATGCCGCCGGCCGTATGCAAGCCCCCGGGGTTTATTTTCTGGTGATTATAACAGCGTCCGGCCGGCAAGTTGTGGTTGTTGCAAAATCCTCTTGATGCGCTTGCAGAAACTGCCCATCGTACCGCGCATGACAGCGCTAAAGTCGATTCTTTATCAGGATACACAGCATTTTGTGCAATTATCTGTGCCCTGCCCTTGACCTTTCTGAAAAGTATTCTTTTCTTTCTCACCTGCTAATGTAAGCGCTTTCATTTTTTGCGTGCATTTTTTTTGTTGATTCGTGTAAGCGCTTACATCGCGAGTGTGAAAAGGACCTGAAGATTTTATGGCAGCGGATACGATCACTATATACGACATTGCTGCGCAAGCAAAGGTATCGATTGCGACCGTATCGCGTGCGTTTAACAACAGCAATCGGGTTTCGCCTAAAACACGCGACCGGGTTTTTGCGGTAGCAAAGACCCTGGGGTACCACCCAAATGCGCTCGCCCGCAACCTCGCGCGTCAGCAATCCAACCTGGTCTCTGCCGTGATTCCGATGATGACCAGCTACTTCTATCTGGAAGTATTGCAGGGTGTGCAGACCCGGATTGCTAAAACTGAATACGACTTGCTGGTGTACTCGGCCCCTGAATTGGAAGATGTAGAGGGGTTGTTGCAAAGCGCGTTGACGCGTGGGAAATCTGAAGGGGTATTGTTGTTCTCCAGTCCGATGGATTCGGGCCGGGTAGAGATGCTTAAATCTCGCGAACAGCCCGTCGTCCTTGTTGACCAGAACCACCCTGATTTTGATTCGGTCTCTATCGACAATGAGGAGGGCGGGTTTTGGGCAACGGAGCATTTATTGTCGCAAGGCTACAAGCGGTTAGCCATGATTATGGCAAACAGGGTTTCTGTGCCGGCGATGAAGCGAGCAGAAGGTTTTAGAATTGCTCACCAGAAAGCCGGAATGGCGGTGGATGAACAACTTGTTGTTGAAAATGACGACCCCGCCTTCCATGGCTACACCGAAGAAGCAGGGTACAAAGCCATGGGGAGTCTGCTTGAACACCACACGCCACCAGATGCGGTATTTGCTACTTCTGACATTCAGGCGCTTGGTGCCAAGCGCGCCATTGAAGACGCCGGCCTTGTTGTGGGGCGCGACATTGGGCTGATCGGGTTTGACGACATAATGATCAGCCGCTATGTCGGACTTTCGACGCTGCGTCAACCCATGTTCGACATGGGAGCAAAAGCCGCCGAACTGCTCCTGCAAAGATTTGCAGAGCCAACTGCGCCTGTTACGCAAACTGTTTTTTCGCCTGAGCTCGTCGAGCGATGCTCGAGTAGAAAATGTTGATGCTGAATAAACCTGCCATGTTAAAGCAGATCTACATAAAGCCAACCACAGGATTAGGCACCATGATGGTGTTCGCCATTTTGTTGGCTGGCTGCACGCAGGCGTATTCAGAGCAGTCAAGCGCCGTGCTGGCTGAAGTAGGCGGTGAGCAGATTTTTACGGAAGAGTTTCGCGAAGCCTACGTGGATTATCTGTTTAAAACGGGGCTGCAGGATGAGCAGGCAAATCGAACCCGTGTACTCAATAGCCTGATTGATACGTACTTGCTGGCCGCTGATGCGCGAAAAGGTGGTATTGAGGAGACAGAGGCTTTTCAGGCCGCCCATGCCCGTCATCAAACCAAGTTTTTGATTGAAGCTTTTGTACAGCAGGCGCTTTTCGACACGTTGCAAATTGCAGAAGTTGAGCTGGAAGACATGTTTGTACGCGCGAACACCGTAATTACAGCGCGTCATCTCTACGCGCGCACCAAAGCGGAAGCGAACAATCTTTATCGACAACTTCAAGAGGGGGCCTCGTTTGACACGCTGGCGCCGACCGTTTTTGCGGATACAGCGCTTGCTAACAATGGCGGACTCATCGGTGAGTTTACACTCGATGACATGGATCTGCCGTTTGAAGAGGCTGCGTTTGCGCTGGAAGTTGGTGAAGTTTCTCAGCCCGTCAAAACGACAACTGGCTACTCAATCATCAAGGTGGAAGATCGGTTTGTCAAACCGCTCATTACGACGTACGAATTTGCTGAGCGCCGCGATCGCATCGAGCATTTTGTATCCTACCGCAAGAAAATAGCAGCCCGCCAGCGTTATGCAGCTTCGGTTGTCGTGGCGCTGACTCCTGCATATGACGAGGCCGTTGTTGCGCAATTGCTGGGTCAGATAACAGGCGCCGGCCCTGTACTGGATGGTGAAGCTGGTGATGCCTGGTTGTCACAAACTTTGCTCACCTATACGGCAGATGGCCAGCAGCAAACCATGGATGTCGTCACCTTTCGTGCAATGGCTGCAGCCACGAGCGACGCACAACGGGCTGCAGTGCAAGATGTTGATTCTTTTAAGCAATTTGTGGAAGGCCTCCTTGTACGAGATGTTATGTTGCGCGAAGCGCGAAAGATGAATCTGGAGGCCCTGCCTGTGTACAAATCTGCGCTGGCGCAGGCGGACAGGGGATGGGTACGTGACTATGAAGCTTCTCGCCTCCTTGCCGAGGTGCCAATTTCCGAAGCACAAATTCAGGCTTATTATAGCGCCAACAGCGAAATACTGGTCCATCCGCCCGCAATCCGAGTGTGGGAAATCCTGGTTGACAGAAAGGCAACGGCAGACAGCTTGTTACAGTTGTTTAGCCTGACGCCTTTTACCCAATTGGCGGCTCGTCATTCTTTACGCCCCGGTGCTGATGCAGCTGGCGGTGATCTCGGCTATCTCGCTGAAAACCAAATGGGCGAAATGGGTCCTGCAATCTATGCGGCGAAGTCAGGTGATGTGCTGGGGCCATTGGAGATACGAGGATATTATGTATTGCTGAAAGTGGGCGACCGGGTGCCGGCGCGTCCGATGACATTGCAGGAGGCAACACCAACTATCGTTGGCTCCCTCCGGAAAGCAGATGGCAAGCGCCATTTGCAAGAACATATTAAAGCACTCAGGGCACAGCAATCGATCGTCATCGATGAAGCATTGCTGGCAGCACTTTCATTAAAGAAAGACACATGATCAAAGGAAGAAAGGCTTTTTATGGCTTGATTGCCTGCATCTGTCTGTTCAGCTTGCCTTCATTGGCGCTGGCGCAGACGGGTAAAATTGCTGGCAAAGTGACTGACGCTGCGACGGGCGAGCCGCTACCAGGTGTAAACGTGGTGGTTGAAGGCTCAACACGGGGCGCAACAACCGACGTGAACGGCGAATATGTGATGATCGGGATTAGACCCGGTGTTTATACGCTCGTGGCCTCCTTTGTTGGCTTTGCAACTGAGCGCCGCGAGGGGGCATCAGTAAATGTAGACCTGACGACACGCGCAAATTTTGCCCTTCGGGAAGAGGTACTTGAAGGAGAAGAGATTGTGGTCACCGCGGATGCCGTTGCAGTTAGAAAAGACCTCACCAGCTCCGAGGCCCGGGTGACTGCTGAAACCATTGATCAGTTGCCAGTCACCGAACTCGGACAAATCTTGGAGGTCCAGGCCGGCATCACCAACCGGAATGGGCTGCACATTCGCGGCGGGCGCAGCAGCGAAGTGCTGTTTATGGTTGATGGCGTACCCATTTCAGATAGCTTTGATGGTTCTCAATCTATTCAGCTTGAAAACGACGGCATCCAGGAATTGCAGGTGATTTCGGGTACATTCAACGCAGAGTTTGGTAATGCCATGTCGGGCGTGATCAACGTGGTTACAAAAGAGGGTAAAGCAGATCGGTTTTCTGGCTCTGTTGAGGCTTTCTCAGGCGCATATGTTGTTTCCGAAGGAGAAGGCCGTTCATTTCTTCGCGGGACCGAAGTTGAGGCTTTGCAGGATCCCGTTACCGGTGTGCAGTATCGCGATGTTGATCCATACTCTTTCCTGCCGTTTGAGCCCATGCAGTTTCAGAACCTGAAGGTCTCGCTGGATGGCCCTATTTTATCTGATCGCGTAACGTTCTTCCTTTTGGGCCGCTATTTCAGCAACGATGGCTGGCTCTACGGTGCACGCAATTTCAATCCGGATGGTACTGCCGGCGATGGCGAAATTGTACCGATGAACTCCTCTGAGAAATTCAGCTGGCAAGGTAATCTGAAATTCAAACTGAGCCGCAACATCACGCTCAACCTGATTGGATTGGGTTCGATCAGCACGTCAAATGACCTGGGGGTTGGAAACGGGCGCTACCTGCCTTTTCGCTGGAATCCGGACGGCATTCCTACGTACCAGGATGATGGGTATGATGCAAAAATCAAAATGACCCATCTCTTAAGCGAGAAAACTTTTTACACGCTAAACCTGGCGACGTTTTCGCGTAAGGCGCATTCCGAGTTGTTTGATCAAGCAAACGATGCGCGCTACAATGGCTTTTTGCTCACGCCGCCAGATTCTGTTGAAACCGGTGGTGGGCGCTTTTTACGGGGTGGGACGGACCTGAGCCGGTTTGAGCGCTCTACGCGTTCTTACATGGTGAAATTTGATATTTCCAGCCAGATTGGTCGCTACCACCTCGTCAAAGGGGGCTTTCTTGCGCGCCTGGATTTGCTTGACTTTACCGCGTTCAGCTTGATTCCCGCTGTGGATGAAAATGGAGTGGCGGTTTCGCCTTTCCAGCCGGCAATACCCGCCGCAACGTCTTCCGATTTCAATTCATTCGAAGATGTGGAGCCATTCACAATTAGCGCGTACGTGCAAGACAAAATTGAGTTTGAAAGCTTTATTGTAAATGCCGGCATCCGGGCAGACTATTTCGATTCCCGCGGACAGCTGCCGGCTGATCCAAGTGATCCGAATATTTTCAACCCGCTCAAAAAGACCAACCGATTCAGGGATACTAATGGCGATGGCCTCATCACAGAAGACGAGGAGACATCAGACAACGCCCTGACCGTGCAAGATCGCGAAGCCTACTGGTACAGAGATGCTTCTGCGAAACTCCAGATTTCACCACGGCTCGGCATTGCCTACCCGATCACGGAAGAAGGGGTGATCCACTTCTCATACGGCCTCTTTTTCCAGATCCCAACACTCGACAACCTGTTCCTGGGCTCCAATTACAAGCTTTCCTCGCTGAGTGGCTTTTACGGTCCTTTTGGAAATCCCAATCTCGATGCACAGAAAACCACGATGTACGAACTGGGCTTCAAGCAGGGTTTTGGTGGTGGCCAGTACGTGATTGATGTAACCGGGTATTACCGGGATGTGCGCAGCTGGGTGTCAACTTCAACCCTGATTGAGTCAGCCCTGCCCGGTGTAAACTATGTCATATATACAAACCGTGACTACGCCAATACGCGTGGGGTAACCCTGACGCTGTCTCGCCCTTATCGCGATATGTTTGGTTTCGATTTGAGCTATACCTACCAAATTGTGGAAGGGTCGAATTCGGATCCTGCGCAGGAATTTTTTGCGCTACAGGGCAACAGCCAACCAACACTGGCGCTGCTACCGCTAAACTGGGACCAGCGTCACAAGGTAGCCGGCGCCGTTTACGGTGGCTATAAAGGGTTTGGCGCTTCGCTTCGATTCAGGCTTGAGTCTGGTTTCCCTTACACGCCATCGTTTCCTTCCGCGGCAGTGGTCGGCAACGATGTGCAGCCCGAATTTGCACAGAACTCGCGCCGTATTCCGCCGGCCTACGAGTTTGATCTCAGTTTGAGCAAAACGTTTGAACTGGGTCGCATCAAGCCGCGCTTGTATGTCGAAGTCTTCAATTTGCTGGATACGCGCAATGTGAACAGTGTATTCAGCGACACAGGGCAACCTGACCTCACCCAGGAGCAATTCCGCCAGGGTTCTGTGGACCCAGGATTCTGGATTCGCCCCGATTTCTACCGCGAACCGCGGCGTGTGCAGGTTGGACTTGATTTTAGATTTTAAAGATTGATGATAAAGATGAGGATATCCCCGGGTGCTTCCAGATACCATGTACATGGTGTCGCACAGCAATCTAGGCTTAACAAAGGATACGCCGGCCGTACCCTGTCACGCATGTTATTGCTGTGGCTTGGCATTGTTGGTTTGGTATCTACTGCGCAGGCGCAGGGTGTTATTGATCGGAACCATGTGCCCAGCACGGAGCGCGTTGACCAGTTTGAGCGGCGAGGTGATGTTATTGACGGCAATAACATCCGAACTACCATTGCGAATTGGGCACAGACAGCCAACTCTGGCTCAGCCGGCGACTTTAACTATGAGTGGCCCAAAAATACCAACCGCATCTACATCGCACTTTCGCAGTTGTGGGTGGGTGCTGAAGTGCAAAATGAAGATGGCGAAGACTTGTGGATTGTAGATGTTGCTGACTTTCGCCGCAATCCTGTTGATGAAAACCAATCCTGGACATTCGAGCCGATCAAAGGCTATGTAAACCCGGCTGGCCGTGAGTTTGGGATTGCGCAGTCGGATGAGCCAGATTCATGGCCGGCAACGTGGCCCGATAAATTCACCGATACGGATGATCCAGGCTGGCCAGGTTCGTGGAACGGCTTCTTTGGCAAAAACATCTTCAATGCAGATCAGGAGTTTTTCTATAAAGTTGGAGATGACCAGTACAACCGTTATCCGAAGTATTTCCCCGATGATACAGACCTGACAAGAAAAGGCCTCGGACTTGTAACTGAAGTGCGTACGATGGCCTGGAGCCAGATTCTTATTGACGATGTCATTTTTCTCCTGCATGCTGTTAAAAACGATGGCACTAAAAATCTCGATCGCGTAGGGTTTAGCCTCTGGCTGGCAGATATTGTTGGGGGAGATGCCTCAGATGATATCCCGTTTTTTGATATTCTCGAGGACGTCGCTTTTATGACCGATGCTGACGGCATTGGTACAGAGCCTTTTGGGACCGATCCGGTGGGTGTTGCTGCGTTTGCTTTTCTTGAAACCCCGGGCAATGCCACAGACCGCATCGACAACGACGCTGATGGTACCACGGCAGATGACTGTTCGCCCGCAGTCGGAGAGTGTAACAGCCCGATTGTTGATCCTCTTTTTCTTACCGGTGAAAATCCGAATAATGGAATTGATGACAACAACAATGGCCTGATCGATGAGAATACCACCCACATCCCATTTTCCGGTGAACAGTCGCAGAGCCCAGGTGTAGGGTATGCCGACTTCATCGATAATGACGGCGATGGTGAACAAGGGGGGCCTGTTGTGACGCCTGAGATGGTTTCACAAGCCGGCGCTGATGCCTTTTTACGCTGGCCCCCAAATCCGGCAGCCGGCCAAACGCATTTGCTTGGTGTTGATGAAGCAGACTTGGGGCTGTCGTTTCGAGATGGTATCGATAACGACGATTCTCATCTGAATCCCACCATCAATTTCCCCTACCTGAGTGAGCCAGGATCACCTACGGTAACCCAGGAAATGATAGATGCAGCTGCAACAGACCCATACCGGCGGTACAACGTCCCCGGTACGTCGATTGTCTTATATGATGTGGGGCCAAACGACCTGGGCAAAGCGTACGCAGATGGACTGGATAACGATGGTGACGGCGCGATTGATGATGGCATCGACGAAGGTATCGATGAAATGATCGATGAAAGCCGGTCCGATGGTATTGACAACGATGGCGACTGGAATCCGCTGCAAAACGATACAGGGCTGGATGGTGTAGCCTTTAGCAATGATCCTGGCGATGGTGACGGCATGCCAACAACCGGCGCTGGCACGGGCTTTCCTGGTGAACGCAATATCGATATCACCGATGTATCTGAATCTGACCAAATTGGTATCACCAACGTCCAGATTATCCCGGCATTTTCGCTGAACTTCAACGCACAGCAGGACCGCTTTCTGTACTTCACGTTCATGACACCGGGGGATCTCGATATCGATATTCCAGAACCGGGCGAAAATGATCTTGTGGTTACCAGTAGTCTCTTTCCGCTCGCCGCCGGCCAAACGGAGCGCATCTCTGTGTCGGTGCAGTTGGGGCTAGATCAGGATCAGGTGCTCGATTCTCGCGACAACGCACTCCAGGCGTACCTGGAAGATTATCAGTTTGCGCAGGCACCCATCACGCCTGAAGTCACTGCGGTACCCGGCGATGGCAAGGTGACCCTTTACTGGGACAGCGATGCTGAAGAATCGTTCGACTCCTTCCTGGATGGTCTTGGTCTGAACGGACGCGATTTTGAAGGCTACCGCATCTACCGGTCAACGGATCCGGCATTCCTCGACGCAACAGTAATCACGGATGGGTTTGGTAACCGTTTGCTCCGTAAGCCAATTGCGCAATTCGACAAAATCAATGAGTTCGAAGGCTTTCACCCCATTGATGTCAATGGCGTGAAGTTTTACCTCGGTGACAATCGGCAGTCTGGGAATGAAGATGCCAGCGGCCTGACCCACTCTTTTGTGGATGAGGATGTTACCAACGGCATTACCTATTTCTATGCTGTGACCGCATACGACTTTGGTGCTACGGAAGAAACGATTCCGCCAACAGAGACGCCCGTGCGTATCCGCCGATTACCTGATGGCACCATCGAAACGGGACGCAATGTTGTGAAAGTTGTGCCCTCCGCGCCGGCTGCTGGATTTACCGACGCAGATGTACTGGATTTACAGCTGACGCAAGGATTTACATCCAGCCGCATCGGCTATGAAATTCTGGATCCCCGTGCGGTGAAGCCGGGACAAAACTACCAGATTACATTTGAGGATACGCTAATTGCCGGCGGCGGCATCGCACCGGATACGCTGACTACAAAAACGTTTACCCTTACGGATGTTACAGACAACCGGGTATTACTGGATCGGTCTACGTCGTTTGGTGAAGGCAATGAGTTTCCAATCTTTAGCGACGATGGCGAGCCGCTTGGCTTCAAGTTGTCCTTCTTCCTGGAGCCGTTTATTGTATTGAACAGTTCGTCAACAGCCTGGACCCGGTCCGAAGTCTTTCCGATTGCAATGGATCCGTATCTGGCCGCCGGCTTCATCACCGGATTAAGAAATCCTGCTGATTACCGCGTTGAAATTGTTGGCGAAGGAGAAGGTATGTCAACCGAGTTGCAGGTGCGCCGGCGCACAACATTGCCTGCGCGGCCAACAAATGTACGGGTCTTCAACGTCTCTACCGGACAAGAAGTGAAGTACGCCTTTTGGGATCTAACGGGTACCGACTTCCAGGGGGCAACGGCTACGACGCCGCATTGCTGCGACTTCCGACGGTGCGCTGAGGGGACTCGGAACCAGTAGCGCGAAGTTCGCGACACCATCCTCTTTTGAGTCGATCCCGTAGAACAGAA
>JBCCIM010000132.1 GCA_039111535.1 Bacteroidota bacterium
AGCACATTGAACCTGCAATCTTGAAGGCAATTTCGCTGGAGTCGACTTCGTGCGATGCACCATCAACCAGCCGTGCTTTCACACCAACTACTGCCTTGCCAGCGGTGTGCCTGGCTGTTTCAGCCGCTTACCTGGTTAGCCACAGCGGGTGGAAACGGAAAAAAAGTGTATTTGTGGTGGGCGGAATTGTTGTTGCCCTGGCAGGTGTCCTGTACGATATCGGTTTCCATCCGCAGTTTTTTACCTACAGCCACATTTTTGGCGGCGTACTCGGACCGATATACGACGAAGAATTGTTTATTCGGATGGGGCTTTTGTTTGCAAAAGCGCGCACCCTGTTGCTCGCAACAGCCTGCTGGATGGCCGGCGAAGTCCTTCGTACCCGCCAACCAGGTCGCTATGCGTGGGGTGGCGGTTTATTGTTGGTTGTGCTGGTCTTATCCTATGTATTTGCAGCACAGCTCAGGATCAACACGCCGGCCTGGTTTATTCAGGAAGAACTGGGCGGACACATTGCAACGGCGCATTTCGATATCTACTTTAGTCCGGCTGTAACGGACACCGCAAGCGTCACCCATCTCGCTGCTGAGCATGAATACCGCTATCAATTTATCCAGCAAAAATTAGGGATTGAGGTGTCAGAACGTATCCAAAGCTACATTTATCCTGATGCTGAAACCAAGGACTGGTTGACAGGCGCGCGCAACACAAGTGTTGCCCCAGTATGGCTCGCGCAACCACAGATGCATATTGTTGCTGATATTTTTGATGTTGTCTTTCCCCATGAACTGGGCCACGTGTTTTCCCGTGAATTTGGGCTGCCTGTTCTAAACGCATCTTTGTCTGTAGGGCTGGTGGAAGGCCTTGCTGTGGCCCTTGAGCCTCCAGATGGGCGACCGACGCCGCATGAGCAGGTCTTGACGGCTGTGACACTCAATACGCCGGCAGGTGAGTTCATCGATATTGCAAATGGCATCGGCCTTGCTTCGCGTTTGTCGCCATTAGGATTCTGGACGGGTAGAGGTAGTGTTTCATACACCACCATGGGTTCATTTGTCCGGTACCTCGCTGACACCTATGGATACGACCGCGTGATGGCGGTATATGCACGGAGCAACTTTGAAGCGGTATTTGGAGCATCTGTAGAGCAGTTAGCAGATGATTGGGCTGCACACCTGCAACAACTGGCGCATGTAGACCGGTCCACACACAGCTACGTAACCCGGCGTTTTTCAATCCCTTCTTTATTTGAAAAGAAATGTCCGCACCACCTGCCGGCGCACGAACGTAGCTTCAGAGCCGGCAGCGAAGCGCTGGCTGATGGCGATACCCTGGTGGCGCTGGCAGGGTTTGAAGAGGCAATGCAGTTGCTTCCCGGATTTGAGTCTGCCACGCAGGCCTGGGCAGCGATCAAAATCAACCAGCAGCAGCCTTCGCTTGTTATCGACAGGATCGAAAAAGACCTGTTAGAAGCAGCACCCTCCCGACCCGTGTCTGCCGGCATCTGGGTGCAGTATGGTGACGCACAGGCGCTGCATGGTGATTCAAGCAAGGCGTATGCAGCTTTTGATAGCGCACAGGTGCGGCTCCCTGCGTATGCGCACCAGCAGCGCGGATTGGTAACACTCCGAAAGATCCTGGCACCAAATCTCGAACTCCAGCAAATTAATCGGTCACTGCTTTCGCCAAAGGAAAAAGTGGCAGCGTTGGCGTCTTTGGATGCGACTCCTGAAATTAATCTGCTGCAAGGATTGCTTTTGCTGACTGATGACCCCGAAGCTGCAGTGGCTTATTTGCAAGCGTTCAGGGAGCAGGAAGCTGAAACACAACAACCGGCCTTACAGGTGTTGGCAGATATGTTGATTGCACAGTTGCGCTATATAAATCGTGACTATGAAGCCGCAGCCCTTGTTGCAGAATCGCTCGCCACACAATTTGCATCGCATGGGGCTTTAAATACCGCCTCAGTTTACACCGATTTTGCGCATAAGATGCGTTATATTATCCAGCACGAAGAACAGGGTTTTGTGCTAAACTAACAGGTTATAGGACTTTTCATGCGTGGTATTGCCCGAGCAGGTCTTGCATCCATTGTTGTCATGCTTTTTGGACTGCTGATTGCCGGGTGTGCAGGAGGAGACAAGGCGGGCAAAAAAGACAAAGAGCCCTTTATTATTGAACGTGCGCCGGACAAACCCCGCCGGCTAGAACTTGCCGCAACTGACTCCTCAGTAAAAAGTGTGCAACTATACCTCACCACGCGCGGCGCCAACAGTGATTTTGACACCCCTTCAGGCGCGGAGCGGCAATTCCCTGTAATTGCGACCAACACGGCGGATGCGCTACAACTGGAGTTTGATCTCCTGGGTGATATCAACAGACCTTTATCGATTTATTTCTACCACGCAGATGCGTATTGGCAGCGCGACTTGTCACCGGCTGAATACCTCGGTGTTTTCCATCGCGATGATTTGCTCAGTTTTTCCCCTTCACGCTCAACCGATATCAGTTATACCCACTACGCTTACCAGTTTCCGAACGAAAGTATTTCTTTTCTTGTAAGCGGTAACTACATATTGCGCATCACTGAAATGGGGCAGGAAAACAATGTGCTGTTTGAGCGGCCCTTTTTTGTGACAGAGCAGCGGACAAGCCTCCAACTCGGGATCGAGAACTTGTTGATTGGGTCTCGGGGATTCACGTCCGTACAGCCTGTTGTGGTGTTCATCCCACCGCCAGGACTTGATGGTAGTGTGTTTGATTACAAAGCCTGTTTTGCGCGCAATGGCAGGTTTAGTGAAACCCGATGCATCGATCAACCGAGTTTGATACAACAGCCGGCACTTCGTTTCTACCTGCCACCCGATCGCGCATTTGAACCGATAACGGCAGACTATTACCTCGATATCAGCGACCTGCGGCTTGGCAATCGCATCGCGCGCATTGCTTTTGACGAAGAGCCGATTTCTGTTACGCTCGAGCCCGACTACGCCCGGTTTCCTGGTGATCCACTAGCCCCTGAGCTCTACGGACAAACCGTAATTTCAGAAGTGGTCTCTGCTTTCTCTGATCCCGATGTGTCCGCTGAATACGTAGAGGTGTTGTTTAGTTATGTCACTGCATCGGGTGGGAAGACTACGGGTGACCTGTACGTGATTGGCAGTTTCAACGGATGGAAAGCCGGCCCAGATAACCGCATGTCGTGGAATGAAGACGAGGAGCGGTATGAAGTAGAAATAACCCTCAAACAGGGGCAATACGACTACCGCTACACATCGGGCAGCGATTTGTTACCACGCGGCACGGTGTCACGACCAGAAAATCTGTACAACGCCCTCGTTTATTTCAACGATATTCGCCTGAATACAGATCGACTCTTGTCTGTCGGCGGATTTGTCGGCAGGTAACGGCCGTCCGTGTGCTATTATAGCCTCCCGTTATAGCCAGCCTTGTCGATTCTGGCGTGCATGCGCATACAGGGCCATATACTTCTCGGCAGAAGACTGCCAGCTGAAGTCCTGCTTCATGCCCCGTTTCATGATGGCTTTCCAAACATCTTTCTGATGATAAAGCGCAAGGGCCCGCAGGATCGTGTCACGCAGTACGTGTGGAGAGAATTCGTAGAAGGAAAACCCGTTGCCGTTGCCGTGGAATTCGTGGAAGTCTTGTACGGTATCAGCCAGGCCACCAATTTTATGCACAATCGGCACGGTGCCATATTTGAGGCTATACATCTGGTTTAAGCCGCAGGGCTCAAAGGCAGACGGCATCAAAAACATATCAGCGCCGGCTTCGATGCGGTGTGCAAGTCCATTGTTGTAGCCAACATATACCCCGAGTTTGTCAGGCCAGGTCGCATGAGCCCAGTTAAAGAAGTCTTCGTACTTTTGCTCACCGCTCCCCAGTACCACAAACTGTACCTCGTGGTTGTCTAACACATCGCCCAGAATAGGCTGGAGCAACTCAAAGCCTTTCTGGCCCGTCAACCGAGAGATAATCCCAATAACCGGTGTTTTCTCCTGGTAGGGGAGTCCCATTTCTTCAACGATCGCTTTTTTATTGGCGAGTTTCAGCTTTAGTTTGCTGGCGCTGAAGTTTTTAGCGATGTGTTCGTCTTTCTCTGGGCTCCACTCGGTACCATCGATGCCATTGAGGATACCCCAAAGATCCTGTTGACGCGACTGGAGGATGCCTTCGAGTCCTTCGCCGAAAGCAGCGGTTTGTATTTCGCCAGCGTACGTTGGGCTCACGGTAGAAAGCGCATCTGAAAAATGGATGCCGGCTTTCATGAAGGCAAATGCGCCATGTAATTCGAAAGGCCCGCCAGGGAAGAACTGGTCCTGAGGCAGGCCGGCTTTGTAGATGGCTTCCGGAGAAAACCGTCCTTGATAGGCAATGTTGTGTATTGACAACATGGTTGCCGTTTCATTGAAGAGGTTGTCCCAGTTGTATTCAAGGCGGAGCAGGGGAGGAAGCAGGCTCGTTTGCCAATCGTTACAATGCACGACATCGGGCGCCCAGTTGTATCGCTGCATAATGTGTAGCACCGCGTGCTGAAAAAAGATAAACCGCTCTTCTTCGTCAGCATCGGATGTATACGTGGTGTCACGGTGGAAATAATGCGGACAATCCACCAGATACACTTCAACCTCACTATCCGGTAGTTTGCCATACCAGGTATTAAACGCGTGTTGCTGATCGCCTATCTTTATCGAAATGTTTTCGATATCCGAGGCATAGAGCAAGTCGTGGTCTATGGTTGAAATCGATTTGTAGAGCGGCAAAAAAACTTTAACCTCACAACCTAAAGCTGCCAGGGCCTTGGGCAGGGCACCGCTTACGTCTGCTAGTCCTCCCGTTTTTACATAGGGGACGCACTCGGAAGTAGCAAAACAAATCTTCATAGATTTCGGGGTTTTTCTTTAGTGTGTTCTACTACGAAATTCCCGTTTGTATCTCCCATTTCTATGAATTGTTGGAGCCTTTTGGTAGCAGGGAACACTCTTTGTTACGAACTTGAAACGACTTCACCGTCGAGGAGCTGCGCCTTATTAGGATCTGCTTAAGTTTCTGTTAAATTTCTAACGTGAAGCGCTTCCATAGCAAACCTAAGGGGCAGACACTTCGTTCCTCAGCAATCTGGTACAACCATTTGAAATTGAATATCAAGAGTCATGGTCAATAAAAAGACAAGTCCCAAAGGAAAATCTGTTCGCGTAACGTTCCAGTTACCTGCAGAAGTTGCCCAAAATAGTGTAGCCGTTGTTGGCGATTTTAACGATTGGAATCCGGCCAAACACGCAATGAAATTTAACGACAAGAAAGGTGTTTGGACTACAGCTATTTCTTTGAAGCCGGGTAACACCCATGAGTTTCGCTACTTTGTAGACGGCTCAACCTGGCGCAACGACGAAGCAGCAGATTGGTACAATGCCAATCCTTATTTCTGCGAAAACGGAGTAATTGAATTGTAAAAATCAACGTTCCGGCAGGCCAGCCTGCAGCGCAGGATGACAGCAGTCATCCTGCGTTTTTTTTGTCGCAGATTTTCTGACAGCCATTTGACACAGCCAGTTGACAATGGCGTCATTTGCGAGATGACATTAGTATTTGTGGCACCGTCAGGCAGAAAAATTTTGATTAAAAGAAGTAAACACAGTAGTTTAGAGGGAAATTACATACAAAGAAGCGTAGCAACATTTCACTTAACATAAAAGCATGCAGCGTATATTTCCCAGGTTCTGGGCCCGCTTTTCTGGAGCCTTCCTGCTGTTGATGGTGTGTTCTGTCACTTTTGCATCAGCACAATCGAGTAGACCCGCTAATTCTCTCTTTCTACGCCCCAGTTTTGGTTTTGTAAACTATGTAGGGGACAACAACATTGATCTGTCGCAACTGGGTATTAAAGGCCAGTTTGAGGTGGGGTATCAAATCACGCCCGAGCTGGCCATCGGTACCCTGTACAATTTTGGTGATTATACAACGGCATTGCGCCCCGATCCCGCCACGGGTTTACCCCGCGTGGGCGGGAATACCCGTCTCTCTAGCGTGCATGGGTTGATGCGCTTTGTCTTTGGTCGAAAAACTGCAGCCGTAGCGCCGTACATCCAGGCCGGTGTTGGTGTTGCCTTTGGCGGTGACCAGGCCGATGATACCGCTGCCTGGGGGCCTGTTGGCGGGATAGGATTTGATGTGCTCATCAGTCCCAATACCCTGTTTTTCATCGAGGCGAATACACACTTTACCGTGCCGGATGAAGCCATTGATGGCCCGGATCGCGGTTTGTTTGCTGCCCATGATCTGCTGAGCGGACTTAGTCTGGGCATGCAGTTCAACCTTTCGCGCCAGCGCACGTTTGTGCCCATCAATATTTCCAATATCGAGACGCCCGTGCAGTTGGAAGTTGATGAGCTTGGAAGTTTTGTAGCTGAAGGCAATATGGCCCGCGCAACTGAGCCGGTATATTATAGCTGGGATTTTGGGGATGGTACCACATCACCGTTACAGCAGGCCAGCCACAGTTATGACAGTCCAGGCACGTACAGGGTAACGTTTAACGCGGGCAATGACGGCAGTGCAGACCTCGCGGAGCGCACTGTTATTGTAGTGCCCAGAATTGCACCGGCAGAAATAGTAGCGATGAATTCATTCCCTGGTACGCCGGATACACAATCAGATGTAACCTTCGATGCCAATGTTGTGGGGACCGAACCTTTCGAATACAGATGGTCGTTTGGTGATGGCAATACGTCTAGCGATCCCAATCCTAAACATCGCTACCAGGAAGCCGGCCGGTACACGGTTGATTTGTCGGTCTCGAACGTTTCCGGGTCAGATAACCAGACGATGGTTGTAATTGTTGACAGGGTAGAGGCATCTTATTGCAAAGAGCTCTCTGAGCTAAACGTTGTATACTTCGGACAACACTCCAGTGTGTTGTCTCCAGCAGCCCGCAACATTCTGCAAGACAACCTGCAGATTCTGCGCGAATGCCCCAATATGACCGTCAGGGTTGAGGGATATGCTGTGCCGGGAGAACAGAACCCTACTTCACTTGCTGCCGACCGTGCGAGAGCCGTGGAAGACTTCTACGTAGATAATGGCGTGACATTTAGCCGCGTGTATGCTGAAGGTAAAGGGCAGGTGAGAAGCGTTGGCCGGCTAAAAGATGGTATGGAGCTGTTCCGCCGGGCAGAGACTATTATAGTCGATCTGTAGAAATTGGGAGATACAAAAATGACCAGAGCCCGACCTTACGGGGTCAGGCTCTGGTCAAAGGAGAAATAAACTCTGGCTGATTGGAGTTATCACGAAAAGCGTGCCAACTCTACACTTCTCGATAGAAAAAAATAGATATCACCTCTTGTGGGCCAATTTAAGGGGTTTTTGTAGGTATAAGCATGTAAGGGGTGTTGGGGCTGGGTGAAGGTTTACTGTAATACACATGTCAAAAGGAAGCGGAGATGGGTAGAATTATCATTTTGAGTATCTAAAATCTCATTCGCTTTCTGGTGCGCGCATCCCGGGCTCAATACATAGTGCTTTCCGTGGCTTGAACGGGGCTGTACATCAGGATATGCGGGAGAGCTATATGTGATGGCGCATCATTTTGGCGCGTCGAATGTGCGCCTTTTTGCCTGTGAGGGATTAAGGGTGTACTTATTTTCCCCCGCACGACACAAAGCCAACGGTGGCTGCAATTTCAACCGTTGGCATGCCAATCTAAGGTCAATACTCCTAAATGGAGGACAGTAAAAAGTCGCAAATTTAAGCACACTGTCAAACACCCTCCTGCAATAAGACAGTTATGCTTCCCACTCTTCCCCGCGTTCGTTCCTCCAGCGATTTTATGAGACAATGATACTTTCTAATTCTTGTGTGCTCAACGAGCGCTACACGATTCAAAGTGTGTTAGGTGAAGTTGGACCCTTTGATGTCAACTATTTGGCATGGGACCTCAAAGACGAAAAAGAAATTGTTGTACGCGAGTATTACCCGCTTCAGCTGACCAAAAGAGCCGCAGACGGCATGTTGCTGGAAGTGCACAATGCCGATTTGTTTGAGTACGGTTTGGGTGCGTATTCAGCTGAGGGATTGTTGTTGTCCAAGCTCGAACATGCATATGTTGCCGGCTGCAAAGATCAGTTCAAGCAGAACGGTACAGTCTACAGCGTACACAACTTTGTCTCTGGAGCTTCGCTTGGGGCACACTTGAAGCAGCAAAAAGGCAAGCTTACTGAAGAAGAGGCACTGCCCATCATCGAGAAAGTGTTGCTAGCCCTGCAGGCTAGCCATGAACGCAAGCTCTACCACGGTGGTGTTTCTCCGAGAACGATTCTGATTGATGCAAACGGAGAGCCCTTGTTGCACGGCTTTCAGGCTGCACGCTTCAGGCTTGCCCGTGAATGCGACAGTTTGCCCGAGATAATCAAGCCGGGGTACTCAGCGCCAGAGCAAACAACCTGTGAATCGGAAGAAGGTCCCTGGTGGGATATATATGGTGCGGCTGCAACGTTATTTCACATGCTTACGGGCCAGGAACTCCCTGCAGCAAGCGATGGGTGGAGCTCGAGCAAAATAAAGGTCGCCCTTTACCGCGATGCGTTGTTATCCTCAGAGATGTGTGATGTGTTGGCTGTTGCCCTGGCTTTTGAGGAAGCTGATCGGCCAGAATCAGTTGTAGCGTTCCTGGATATGTTGATGCAGACGCAAAAGGTTGTCCATCAGTTGCATGAAGGAGATGGTGTACCACAGTTTGAAGTGGGATATGGGCCCGAAGTGACACCGCATGAAGCCGTGTGGCAGAATGGCCTGGATGTGACAGCTGCAAAAGTAAAGATTGAAAAGGAGGTGCCGGCTCCGGCGCCACATGTGGAAGAAAACGAATTGGTGGAAAGTGAGATGCCGAATGTAGTACCAAGTCCCCCTTCCCAAATGATTTCTGCGACCCCCGCGCCTGAAGTACTCCCGCCGCATGAGCCTGAACCCCAGCGCTCATCGGGCAGAGAGCAGGAGCTTGAAGTTTTACTCACCAAAATGGTGAAATGGCAACAGGTATTTGTTGCATTTATCCTAGGCATCGTTGTTCTGGCATTGCTTGGGCTTGTCGGAGGTGTGTTTTTTGGTCAGGGGCTTTTCCAGTCTTCTGGTAATCAGCCGGCTACGGCGCAAGTTGAGGCTTCAGGGCCTGCTGCAGCACTGGCGGCTGCAGGGGCTTTACCCGAAGGGGAGGAGCCAGCCAACGAGGAGGTGGTACTTCCACAAGAACCGGGATTAGCTAATGAAGCTACGTTGGTAAATGAAGGCGCTGACAGTGTGGTAGAATCTGATGAATCAACAGTGATCCAGCAACCAACACGCGAAGATGTGTTGAGGGCCCAGCAGCAGGCTGAGTCTTCGCTGGCGCAGGCCTTGCAAGTGCCGGCACCCGTTGAAGAAACACCAGCCAACGACCCGCCACCAGCCCAGGTAAACACAACACCTGCACAGCCAGTCGCTACGCCTGCACCGGAACAGCCTGAAACCCAGGTTGAGGAAAGTGTTGTGACTGAATCTAATGAAGGCGTATTCTTCACGGACGAAGAGCTGGGCGTATCAATTGAAGAACCAGAAGACCTCTCTGGGACAAGGCCAAACGCCGGCGTAAACGAACAGGAAAGTCTCTTTAACTACTACCGCGTCCAGGGTGATAGCCTGATGAACCAGGGCTTTCGGGTTGCAGCATTGCAGTGGTACCGCAATGCGCTCAAGTATAATGCAGATGATACCTACATCAACGAGCAAATTCAGGTTATTACGACGTCAATAAATAACGAGGAGCAGGCTATCCGAGCCAGCGATTCGCTGCAGGCGCGTCTTGAGCAGGTGCGTGACCAGAACGGCATTTTCCTCTTGCCAGACACTCCTGTCCTTGTTCGTAATGAAGCCGAGTTACGCAGTCAGATTACCTACCCGATTGCTGCACTTGAAGGCGGCATTAGTGGGCGCGTCATTCTCCGTTATATGGTAGATGAGCAGGGCCGGCTGCAAGACATCAAGGTAGTTAAAGGGCTCAAGTGGGGACTGGATGAAGTTGTCATGGATCTCCTGCGCAATGCAGCCTTTACGCCGGCGACCTTCAACGGTGAGCCTGTCAAAGCATGGGCGACGTTTTCTACAGTATTCCGTATCGACAACTGATCAACTCTTGTTACTCATCAGGGTAAATTCTGACCCTGGATCCGCGTCGTGCTGGTCCAGGGTTTTTTTGTGCAATTCCGAAGGTTAGGAAATAAGATAAGCACAGGATCAACGTGCTTTCAGCCCTCCGTACTATTGTTTTGTGGCAGTGGAGGCCTGGGAGAGACGCTATCGTGGAACTGGAATAGAATTATTCGACATAGGGCATCGGTATTCGAAAAAACGGCATTCGACGCGCCATACTGGGCAGTCTACCTAATCTTGGTGTATCTTGAGAGAAGTTTGTTCAGAGCGGAGAAGTATACATGGCAACCATCGAAAATTCAGCAAGTGACCGGCCACGCTTAACAGTGGCCTACCTCCTGAAAGAAGGGCTAAGGAAATTTTTGAATATGGAAAGGGGCTGGGTTAGGACCGCATCCCAGCTTACACTGAATCCGGGCAAAATGCTCAGAGCTTACATTGACGGCGACAGAACTGGATATATTCACCCGCTGTCCTATCTCGTACTGAATGGCCTGATCATTTTCTCT
This sequence comes from Bacteroidota bacterium, assembly GCA_039111535.1. Taxonomy (NCBI): domain Bacteria; kingdom Pseudomonadati; phylum Bacteroidota; species Bacteroidota bacterium. The sequence continues at coordinate 10,713 of JBCCIM010000132.1, forward strand.
GCCATGAAGGTGTTCAATTTAGAGGCGTTGATGACATCCGCTGAAGCTTTTGATTTTGGTGCTGAAGTGAAACCCATGCAGATCAGAAGTCAGGAAGAAACCAGTGGGTTCGCCTTTGAAAATACGAATTTGACCTATGTAGGACTGGTTATCCCGTTTGCAATCTTTCTGCGGCTTTTCTTTAGGAAAACAGGCTATAACCTGGCTGAAATGGCTGTCGTTGCCCTCTATGCCGTATCCCATTCTGGTCTGGTTGGAATCATGTTGCTGCCAACCCTGGGATTGTTTGATTATAGTTTGCTCACGTACACAGCAATCGGGATGCTGCTTGGGTTGAGTTATTTTGCCTATATGTCGTTCAGCTTCTTTGGCCGCAGGCTCTGGCCGATGATTAAAACCTGGATGGCATATATAGCGGCTTATATCACGTTCATTATGGTATTCTCGACCGTCATCGTGGTATATCAACTCGTTATTCGGAATGAAATACAAAATAGGGAGTCGTGGCATCTTGGCAATGCAATAGAACTCAATCAGCCGACAAAACTCCGGCAATTACTGGCGGAAGGCTGGGATCCCAATGCTACAACCGGATTTACGCCGCTGCATCAGGCGGTTTTGGCCGAGCAGCCGGCCCTGATGTCGCATCTGGTATCTTTTGGCGCAGATTTAGAATCGCGTGACTACCTGGAAAACACACCCTTGTTGCTTGCGCTTGAGCGCCAAAACTGGCCTGCGGTGTACGAATTGGTATCGCTAGGGGCAAGTGCAACGGCGATATCTGCACGAGGAAGTTCGGTATTGATGGAAGCCCTGCGGCTTGATAATAGAAAGCTTGCAGCATGGGCCCTTGAAAATGGCGCTGATGTAAATGCGTACGTGCCGGAAGAAAACAGAGCAACAGCGCTTATGCTGGCTGCTGCTGATGATGACCTCGATATGGTTCAGCGCCTGCTTGATGCCGGCGCTGATCCGGATGTCCGCAACAGAAACGGCCGGAACGCACTCAACTACGCTGAAGAGCAACCCGTCATCGACCTGCTTGCTGCCGTAACAACACCCGTGGCACCTGATACAACGCTGGTTGGTGAGACTGAATAAGCGCTGTGATAGATAGACCTGTTCGAGAAACCCTTTAAGCCGCTGGTGGGTTTTGCCTCCTCGACCGATTAGGCAAGCCTTGCGGTTGTTCCGCTGTGATTTAGCATATAACGATATTAGATGACTGAACAAGCAGGGTACGTACAAGTCGAGGAAACGGCACCTCACGTTTCTACGGTTACGTTTTTTCACCCGGCGCACAACGCCATGCCCTCCCATTTGCTGGCTGCGTTGGCTCAGGCCATTAATACCCTGGGCCAAGATCCCGCTGTACGGATCATCGTGTTGAAAAGCGGTGGAGACCGTACCTTTTGCGCCGGCGCCAGTTTTGATGAACTGCTCCAGATTAACGATGCCGGATCAGGTGAAGCCTTCTTCTCTGGTTTTGCAGATGTCATCAATGCCTGCCGGCGGTGCCCGAAACTCATCATCGGACGCGTTCAAGGCAAAGCGATTGGTGGAGGGGTAGGTCTCGCCGCTGCAACCGATTATTGCGTTGCCACGAAGTATGCTGCGGTTAAGCTAAGCGAATTGGCCATAGGTATTGGTCCGTTTGTAGTCGGACCCGTAATCGAACGAAAAATTGGCCTTGCTGCTTTTAGTCATCTCACCCTCGCACCCACTACGTTTGCTTCGCCCGTGTGGGCACGTGAAAAAGGCCTCTTCAATGAGGTTTTTGAAACGGCTGAAGCAATGGACGAAGCCATTCAGGTTAAAGCAGCGCAGATGGCTACATACAACCCGGCTGCTCTGGAAGCCATGAAGCGGGCCTTTTGGCATGGTACCGACCACTGGGACATCCTGCTGGCGGAACGTGCCAGAACAAGCGGCGAACTTGTGCTTTCCGATTTTACCCGTAGTGCCCTTGAGGCCTTCAAAGAAGGGAGCCGCTCCTGAAACTGAGCCGGCGATATCAGGTGTTTAAAGAAACGTTGGAACTTAACATTACCAGAGAAATTTCTGATTGAAACACACAAAAAACATTGCCGGTGTGCCCACACCTTGTAACGACCTCTAATAAGCAGACAAGAAATATCGAAAACGCTTAATAAGTTGCAATATTTGCTGATTCCTACGTGGAAAGCAACGCGTTTTTTGATCAGCTTGTCTCGGCCCACATTTATATAGCTGCAACGCATTTTTGTAGCATGTCTTCTCTTTGTAGAACATTAAAGAAAAGATCCTAAAAGCCCAGGCAATTCATCGTATTGAAACGCAAGGTGTCTTCGCAAAGACACGCTAGAACGTTTCTTTATATCTGGAATCTGTTTGCCTTAAGTACGCTGATGTACTTTTCTATGTATAGACAAGCCATTACTCTTTGGGTGAGGATATGCCTCATCATTGTGTTGTGCATGTGTCAAATTTCGTTTGCACAGGGCCAGAATCAATCAGCGCAGCAAGCAGATGCGCTTCTCTATACGCGCGCTTCCGATATCAGACAAATGGATCTGGAAGATGCTGCCCGTGGACTACCTGTACAGTTAAAAGGCGTAATCACCTATTGTGATGATGCGTGGACAAGTGCTTTTGTACAGGATGAAACTGCGGGCATTTACTTACCGACGGGCTGTTCAGCATACGGTATCAAGACAGGGGACCTGGTTACTGTTGACGGCCGAACCAACCCCGGAGAATTTGTCCCAAGTGTTGTTGTTGATTCAATCCGCGTTGAAGGTGTCGCCCCCTTGCCAGAACCTGGCGGACGGTCGTTGGAACGCATTTTTTCAGGTAAACAAGACAGTCAATATATCCGTGCCTGGGGTGTTGTGCAGGCTGTAATGCGCATGCCGGACATGGATGCGGATGAGGTTGTAAACAGGAAGCCAAAAGGGGGGCATCCCATGCTGATTGTTGCAAATGATCAGCGCTCCTTTCATGTGGTACTGCCGGCAAAACCCCACATACCACTCCCTTTGCATTTGGTTGATCGCCGGATTCAACTGGATGGTGTAGCTGCTACTTTGTTCAATCCACAGCGGCAATTGCTCGGCATACGCGTTTTTGTACAAGATTTATCACAGATCAGCGTGCCATCATCCGAGCGAGCAGATCCGTTTAGCTTACCGCCAGATCCTGTAGTTTCGCTCAACCAGTTTGTACCTGAACGTGCAACCGGACACATGGTGCACGTCCGCGGCACCGTAACACAGCAATACAGTAACAAAGAGTTCTACATACGTGATGCTTCTGGTGCCACGCTTGTAGAACCCAAGAATCGTATACCTTCGTGCCCGGTGATATTGTGGATGTTGTCGGCTTTATTGAGATGGGTGAAAACAAGATTCATAACGCCCAACTTGTAAACGCAATAGTCAGGCAATACAGTGCAGGGGAGCCTCTAGCTCCGCTCAAGCTTACCCCGGTCGCCATTATTGATAATTTTCACGACGCAGAACTGGTTCGCATTTCGGGTACGTTGCTGAATGTAGAAGAACGGTATAATGACCGCGTAATATCCATTAATGCAGACGGGTATATTTTTCGCGCCCATGTGGCGGATTCGCAGGTTGTTCTTGATGATCTCAAACCAGGAAGCACGCTTGCCCTAACCGGAATTACGGTACTCGAAATGGGCACTACGCTGCAGCGTAATTACTCTTACGGATTCAGTTTACGTTTGTCTGACCGCGCTTCCATTGAAGTACTCGCGCAGCCGCCCTTGTTTACTGCTGAGTTACTTTTAACAGCGATTGGTATCCTGTTAGGTGTAGTGGTGCTTGGGTTTATCTGGGTAAATGTACTTAGGATGCAGGTAGGGCAGCAAACACGCGTCATCAATGAAAAAATGGAACAGGAAACAGCCTTGCGGCAGGTTGCCCAGGAAGCCAACAAGGCCAAGAGCGAATTTTTATCCGTGATGAGTCACGAAATTCGTACACCGATGAATGGTATTGTTGGGATGACCAGTTTGCTGGAAAGTACAAAAATTGATCAGGAGCAGCAGGAGTACATCGAGGTGATGAAACGGAGTGGCGAAAGCTTGCTGGAAATTGTAAACAGCATACTCAATTATTCGAGATTGGAATCGGGTAAATTTGTGTTGACGACCGCTGAGTTTTCCCCAAAAGCAGTTATACACCATGCCTTGGGTCGGATTCGCCCGGAAGCCACAGAAAAGCGCATAACACTCTCCTATACCATTGCGGCCGATGTGCCGGCCTATCTGCTAGGAGACCAGCACTGCTGCGCCCAAATTCTGGATATTCTGCTCTCCAATGCGGTCAAGTATACCAACGCTGGAACAGTGCACGTTGATGTGGAGAACCGCGGTGCCGCCGGCGGCGGGCTAGAAGTGGCCCTTGTTGTTAAAGACTCTGGCATTGGCATACCTGACGATAAGCTGCAAACCATTTTTGAGCCCTTCAGCCAGGTTGACTCGTCTTATGCGCGTAAATATGAAGGCACAGGACTTGGCCTGGCTACTTGCCAAAGTTGTGCCGCCTGATGGGGGGCGACGTTTCTGTTGTAAGTAACTTACAGAAAGGCTCGGTATTTACGGCTGTGGTCAGACTCGGTGCGTCCTCTCGAACGCCCGAACCAGAATCTTATGCTGCTGCCTGATACATATGCCCAATTACCCAAATAACAATCGGACTACCCATACAGCGATTAGCATGGCTGCAAGGTCTGCCGTTAATCCCGCCGGCACCGCATGACGCGTTTTCTTCACCTGCACGGCTCCAAAGTACACTGCGATGACATAGAACGTGGTCTCTGTTGACCCAAACATCGTTGCTGCCATTTTAACAAGTATATCGTCTTCGCCATATTGCTGGATCATATCTGCCACGATACCAGCTGAACCCGAACCAGTAAGCGGTCGAACAATTGCCATAGGCACCAACTCCGCCGGGAATCCGATAAGTGCCAATACCGGGCGCAACCCTTCGATCAGGAAGTCGAGCGCGCCTGACGCCCTGAACATCCCAATCGCAAAAAGAATTGCCACCAGGTAAGGGATGATTTTTACCGACACGTGAAAGCCCTCTTTGGCGCCTTCTACAAATTCCTCATACACTGGTACATTTTTCAATAGCCCGTAAATCGGAAAACCGATAATAAAGGCTGGTAAAACAAATACTGAGATGAGATCAATTAAGGATCTGAAATATTCCATTTTATATGCGTGTTTTCAGGGTGCTGTTTATTCGTCTTTGTGTTAATCAGGGTATATCACTTTGTGGGATCTATCCTGAACCGCTTCATGCCTTGTAGAAACTTGGTTACTACAACCGCTATGATGAGCGACAGCGAGGTGGTGATAAGAATTGAGAAGAAGAGCTGATTTACTTGCAGCCCCATGATGGCTACGAGTAGGGAAGGGGGCACAATTTGCACACTGGCTGTATTCATGGCTAACAGCATGACCATGGAGTTTGAGGCCGTGTCTTTCTGCTCGTTGAGTTCTTGCAGCGACTCCATGGCTTTGATGCCGAGCGGTGTGGCCGCATTGGCAAGGCCCAACATGTTGGCCGTCAGGTTGAGGATGATCATCCCAAGTGCCGGATGGTCTTTGGGTATCTCGGGGAAAAGCCGGCGGAAGACCGGTTGGGTAAACCGTACGAGGCTGTGAATCAAACCGGAGGTCTCAGCAATGCGCAGCAGTCCCATCCAGAGTGCGATAACGCCAATTAACCCCAGTGATATAGAGACCGCAGTATCTGCAAAGTCGATCGCAGCCTGGGTGATGGCTGACATCTTTACAAACCGCACTTCTTTGAATTGGATGGTTGCTGCTGAAGCGGCCCCCTGTGGGGTGCCGACAAAGGTGAGCAGGCCGCGCAGGTCGTTGTCGCGTTTAGAGATCATGGACCGGATGGTTGCCAGTGGCTCCGGAAGCGACACGTCTTTGGCAAACTGCAATTGCCGGCCATCAGCATTTTGTACGAGCACGCCCGCATACACACTGTCAATCGGCGCATCAATACCATATAGCTGCTGTATGTTCGAGGGATTTACACGGACTTCCACGTCGAGCCGGCGATTATTCGCGTCGTAACCCTCTGAGAATGCAAGTGTGACGGGGATGTCGGCGCCGTTACGGTAGGTGTCGCGCGACAGGTCACGAACATCATAAATAAGCGCAAAGACAAGGCTTAGGATGAGCAGCCCGGCCCAGATGTAATTCAGCATAGTGTTTAGGGGGAATTAGATGAAAGGCAGCACAATCTACGCAGCACAACATACCCATCGCAATCTACGCCGCAGCAACGACAATCTTCAATCGTTTTGACTTTTACCACACGGTCTTCATAACATCGGTTATGTTCTAATCAGCCGGCTCAGCGCGATGAAAACCATTTTATTGATTGGCACCTTCGACACGAAGGGTGAGGAATTTGCTTACGTGCGTGACATTATCCGTTCGCGGGGACACGAAGTTTTGTTAATGGATGCAGGGGTTCTCGGTGACCCCGCAATACCTGTAGATGTATCAGCATCCGAGGCCGCTGTAGCTGGCGGCAGTACACTTGCTGCGCTGCGTGCTGCGGGTGACCGCGGTACGGCATTGGATGTGATGATCGCCGGTGTGTCGAGACTTACCGCTGCAATGCACAATGCGGGTAAGTTTGATGGTGTGTTGAGCCTGGGTGGTGGCGGGGGGACAAATCTCGGGACCGCTGCCATGCAACAACTGCCTGTTGGTATTCCCAAACTCATGGTGTCTACGCTTGCCTCTTCGGATGTCCACCCGTATGTCGGCGTCAAAGACATTACGATGATGTACTCAGTGGTCGATATTGCAGGATTGAATCGCATATCGAGGCAAATACTGGCCAACGCGGCCGGTGCAATCTGCGGGATGGTTGAGCAGGCGGTGGCTTCATCAACGGATCGTCCATTGATTGCCACAACCATGTTTGGCGTTACCACGCCCTGTGTGACCCGCGTGCGCGAGCAACTGGAAGCCGCCGGCTACGAAGTCCTGGTTTTCCATGCAACGGGTGCTGGCGGGCGGGCCATGGAAGGCCTCATTTCAGATGGGTACATCAGCGCCGTAGCTGATGTCACCACAACAGAATGGTGCGATGAACTGGCTGGTGGCGTCCTCTCAGCCGGCCCGGATCGTCTCGACGCTGCTGCTGCCAAAGGTGTCCCGCAAGTGGTTTCCGTTGGTGCGCTGGATATGGTTAATTTCCATGCAATGCACACTGTGCCTGAGACCTTCGCCGACCGCACGTTCTACAAACACAACCCCAACGTTACGCTCATGCGTACATCAGCACACGAATGCGCGCAACTCGGTAAAATCATTGCTGAAAAATTGAACGCAGCGCAGGGACCAACTGTGTTGATGTTGCCACTCAAAGGGGTAAGTATGATTGATGCCGAAGGCCAGCCCTTTTTTGATTCGACTGCTGATAAGGCCCTGTTTGAGGCTATCCGGACCCATGCCGGCCCTGCTGTCGAACTGGTAGAACTCGACCTGCACATTAACGACCCCGCTTTTGCCGATGCCATTGCAACGAAACTTCTTTCGCTGATTGCATAGCAGCTTCGAAAGGAGTTGGGTGTTTCTGGTCTGAACAATATATTGCCGCATCTATCCAGCAACATGACTTAACGAACCATGCCCTTCATACCCTATCAAGAAAGTTTGCGCCGCCTGAAAGCAGAGATCAAAGCCGGACGCCCCATCATCGGCGCCGGTGCCGGCACGGGGATCTCAGCTAAATTTGCAGAGCGCGGTGGTGTTGACCTGATCATCATTTACAACTCTGGTCGATACCGGATGGCCGGGCGCGGTAGTGCTGCCGGGATCCTTGCTTATGGAGATGCAAACGCCATTGTAGAAGATATGGCTGGTGAAGTATTACCGGTTGTACAAGACACCATGGTGTTGGCGGGGGTGAACGGTACCGATCCCTTTCGCATGATGCCGGTATTTCTACGCAAGCTCAAAGATATGGGCTTTGATGGGGTACAGAATTTTCCAACTGTTGGCGTGATTGATGGCACCTTTCGGCAAATTTTGGAAGAGACGGGCATGAGCTTCGACCTGGAAGTGGAGATGATTCGTGAAGCGCACAAACTGGACATGCTTACATGTCCGTATGTATTTGATGTGTCGCAGGTCGAAAAAATGATTGATGCTGGCGCCGACCTGCTGGTCACGCACATGAATACAACCGTCAAAGGATCTATCGGTGTGTCAACAACAGCGCCGTCGCTCGACCGCGCAGCTGAACTGATTCAGGAAATGCACGATCGGGCAAAGCAGTTGCGGCCTGATATTATCGTACTGTGCCACGGTGGTCCGTTGGCGGAGCCGGAAGATGTGCAGTACGTCCTGGACCGCACCGAAGGCATCGACGGCTTCTTTGGTGCATCGAGTATCGAGCGGCTCGCTGCAGAGCCGGCCATTGAGGCCCAGGCGCGGCGGTTTAAAGACCTTCGTCTTGGCGGTTAAAGGGAATGCCGATTGTCGAATGCCGATTGTCGAATGCCGATTGTCGAATGCCGATTGTCGAATGCCGATTGTCGAATGCCGATTGTCGAATGCCGATTGTCGAATGCCGATTGTCGAATGC
>JBCCIM010000133.1 GCA_039111535.1 Bacteroidota bacterium
TCGTGTCAGAAATCGCGAAGCTGTTGCACTTAGTGGAAATTCTGGCGAGATTACGACAGGGCCACATTTGCATGTCGAAATATGGCATAATGGACTCGCCCAGGATCCCCGTTACTTCTTCGTGGGTTGGTAGACTGAAGACTATCGTTTCTGAGCTGTACATCCCTCGCTGTACATCTTGTTGAGCATCTCATGTAACAGGGTGCAATCTGTTCATCTCAGCTTGCACATTCTCCATCGAGCACCTGTTTTGATGTGCATGTATCTTGCGTCCTTGGGATAACGCTATTCAGTGATGAAATTCCGAACTGACCTGCATGTCGGGGGCAGTTCTCAGACGAAAAATTGTAAACAGCTATTATGGCTTTATTTGGAAATAAAACAGAGAATATGGCAAGGAATCAAGGTAATAATGGACCCGGTGTTCCCCAGATCAACATGATCGTAGAAGGGACAGTGTTTGAAGGTACGCTTCGTTCGGAAAATGATTTGCGCATCAGCGGTCGTATTGTTGGTAAGCTTCATGTTGGCGGCAAAGCTTTTGTTGCGCCAGGTGGTGTAGTTGAAGGCGAACTTATTGCAACCAATGCTGAGGTTGCCGGCAGTGTGCAGGGCGAGCTTCGCATCAAGGAGCTTTTGATCCTCAAAGGATCAGCCCGCGTTGATGGCAACATTGAGGCTGTGCGCCTGATTGTAGAAGAAGGGTCAAGCTTCAACGGCAAGTGTCAGATGACCAAAGATGCCGGAAAAGCAAAAATGCACTCTGTGAATCAGGGTAACAACAAGGGCAATGATGCCAAGCGCATGGCAGCGGGCCAGGGTTGATCCCTGTCCCCTTTGTCAACAGCGTTTAAGTATATGCGCACATTTTGTCTACAACAGTCCGCTAGCTAGTGGCGCTGTTGGTCGAGACGCAGGCGCGCAATGGTATTGCCGAATGGTGCTGTTTCCGTTTTGAAAAGCTCTTCTCCCAAAGCAAAAAAGAAACGAAGCTCTTCCAGCTGGATAAGCGGCATGGGCGGGGCGCAGAAGTACATGGGGCTTGGTATTCAGGCCGGTGTGTCGGTAGGGTTCTATCTCGGGATGGGGCTTTTGCTGGACAAGTGGCTCGGAACCCTGCCCTGGTTGACCCTGGTGGGGGCCTTTGTGGGTGTGATCGGGATGTTCTTTCTGTTCCTCCGCATGAACAGGGAACTGGATGAGTCCAGCCGGCAAACGGAAGTTGAGAATGAAGCTGAGGGCCGGGTCGAGCAGGTAGACTGATATAGGTTGCTACGCATATCGCCTTTTTGTTGCTGCTTTCATTTAGAATTCACTGTATTGGGCCATTCCGGTGGGGGCTTTCTGCCAGCTAATGCGTTCAGTAAGCGGTTCTTGAACGGGGAAGATCTAGTTGTTACCCGTGCAAGCTCGTGACCATCTCAAGCAAGCTTTGTGACCATGATGCCAGAAACTTGGCTTAGCCTTCTTTTGGGTTTGGGTGTTGGTAGTCTGTATGGCCTGGCTTTCTTTTTTACAGCCTCTTTTGCCAACAAGTTTGCAGACAACAGATTTCTGTTGATTGTATTTGGCGGGATGCTGGTGCGAATGGCCCTCATGCTGATTAGTGTAGCCGCTGTTGTGCTGTTTGTCCCTTCGATTGATGTATTTGTTTTTGTTATCGCGCTCGTTGCTGCTGTATTGCTGAGCCTTGCCGTTGAAGTGTGGGTACTCTACCGCCGCGTCAAGGTCGCCTCCCAAAAGGGACAGCAAACACCAATGTGAAAATAGATTGACGATGAATATTGCCGCGTCAAGGTTTTTAATAGATAAATTGTTGAAAGGAGCCTGCCTGTTACTCCTGCTCGTATTTGCCGGCGCAAGTACAGCCCTGGCAGCAGACGAAGAGACGGGTGATCCTGACGCCGTGGGGCACTCTGCGGATGGCTACTACTATACAATTCCCTGGTTTAAAGATGGGGGTAAAGTTGTAAACGTAGAGCTTCCTCGACTTTTCCTTATTAAGCAAGATGCGGGTGGCTATCGCTTTGACGCGTTTGGTTCGTCTAAAAACGCCCTCAAATACGGCAACTACCAGGTGCTGGATGAAGAAGGTAATGCATTTCCGGCGGCTAAAGTGGAGGAGTTCATGGTCGATGCGCACCATCCTTACCTCTACTATCCTATCAAGCCGGCTGATGGCACGGTTGCGGTCGACTTTTCGATTACACGCCAGATTATGTTCGTGTTAATCTCGGCCTTGATCTTGGTGATTGTGGTTATGCGTCTTGCCGGAAAGTATAAGAAAGGCATCGGGCGTGACGTGGCTCCGAAAGGTACCTGGCAAAACATGATGGAAGTGATCATTGCCTTTATCCGCGATGATGTCGCCAAGGTTGCCATCGGGCCCAAGTACAAAAAATATGTGCCTTATCTGCTTACCATGTTTTTCTTTATCCTGCTCGGCAACTTGCTCGGGTTGGTGCCATGGGGCGTAACGGCTACGTCTAACATCATGGTGACGGCGACGCTCGCTATCATGACGTTTCTTATCACACAGTTTTCTGGAACCAAGGACTATTGGAAGCACATTTTCTGGCCACCTGATGTGTCCGTGCCGATCAAGTTGATCCTGATTCCTGTTGAATTCCTGGGCATCTTCACCAAGCCGCTGGCGCTCGCATTCCGTCTGTTTGGCAACATGGTGTCGGGTCACCTCGCAATTGTAAGTATCATCGGTCTGATTTTTATCACGACGGCCAAGCTGGGTACGGGCGCAGGAATCTTCTTTGTATTTGTTAGCATGTTAATCGTGGTCTTTGTCTTCTTGCTGAAAGTGTTTGTGAGCTTTGTGCAGGCATACATCTTTGTCATGTTGTCTGCCGTGTTTATCGGTATGGCAGCGGCGGAGCATCACCACGACGACCATGCACATGGTCACGATGACGCCCATCACGCAGCGGGTGAGCCGGAATTGGCCGGCGCCTGATGCGCGAATCCGTCAACAAGTTTTTTTACTCCTTATAATATCACTACAGAAAAAGGTAACGAAGAGATATGGGTAACTTAGGTTTAGCATATATTGCCGCAGGTTTAGCAATGTTTGGTGCTGTCCTTGGTGCTGGAATTGGTATCGGCCGGATCGGTGGATCTGCCGTTGAAGGTATTGCACGGCAGCCCGAAGCAGGTAACGATATTCGTGGCACCGCTTTGATCCTTAGCGCGTTTATTGAAGGTGTTGCGATTATCGCTGAGATCCTCGCATTCCTCTTCTTCTTCATCGCGCAGCCATAGTTCAGTACAAATAAGTTGTAGTGACCTGCCCCCACATTGTACGTCATTGTGTGCAGGTAACCGTTTTATTTCATCTGAACTCAGCAAAGAACGATGTTAGCAACATACATATTATTGCTGCTTGCTGAGGATACGCCCACGCCATCTCTGCTCAAAGTAGAGCCGGGATTGGCTTTCTGGACCGTTGTTGCTTTTGGTATCGCGTTTGGAATTCTTTACAAGTATGCATGGCCGGCCATTACGACCGCCATGGAGACGCGCGAAGAAAAGATAACCGAATCCATGGAGCGCGCTGAAAAGGCGCTTGCAGAAGCAAAGCAAATTTCAGCAGACAACGAGAAAGCACGCCGCGAAGCGGAGCAGGAAGCCCAGCGCATCCTGCGCGAAGCTCGCGATGCCTCCGAGCGTTTGCGTGCTGACGAACTCGACAAGACCCGTGCGCAGATCAAACAAGCTCAGGAAACAGCTCAGGCTGAGATTGAGCGGGAAAAACAATCTGCCATCGAGCAGTTGCGCGCAGAAGTAACCGAGTTGGCAATCCAGGCAGCAGGGAAGATTCTCCAGGAAAACATGGACGGTGACCGTCAGCGTAAGCTGGTGGACAAGTTCATCGACGATCTCCCGAAAAATTAAGTTCAAGGTTCAAGGCACTGTTTGCAGGCCTTGAACCCGAACCTTGATCACAGAACTACATGAGTTTAACCGTAGCACGGCGATATGCGCAGGCATTGTACCAGGATGCACTGCAGAAAAATTGCGTAGATCGTGTGGACGAAGATGTATTGATGATCCAGGAAAGCATCAACGGTTCTCCGGAGCTGGCGCGCTTTTTCCAGGATCCGATATTGACGGCTGATAAGAAAAATTCAGTTGTCGATGCGCTCTTTACTGATCGTGTGCATGATGTGACGCACGCTTTGTTAAAGCTTCTTGTCGCCAAAGGAAGAGAAGGCTTGTTTGAGCAAGTTGCCACGGCTTACATGGCCATGCGCGACACACAGCAGGGGATTGTAGAAGCCCAGGTGCGGGCGGCGTTGCCGCTCAGTGCAGCAGACGAGCAGAAGATCACAACGGGCATTGAAGCGATGACGGGCAAAAAAGTGCGTCTGAAAGCTACGGTGGACCCTGAAATTCTGGGTGGTCTGATTATTCGTGTTGGAGATACCGTGTATGACGGGAGCGTTTTGCACCAATTGGGCACTTTGCGTGGCCGGCTGGAGCAGAGTACAATCAGCGCCAACTAACGCGGCAGCAATACATAAACGGACACACCGGCGTGTCCTTTTGATTATTTACGCAGGCACGTGTGCGTGCCTCATTGAAACTAAGTAGCGTAAAAAACACGCTACATCAGCATAAAAGATCTTATGGCAACGGCGATTCGACCTGATGAAGTCACAGCAGTGCTCAAGCGCGAGCTAGGCGGCTTCGAGTCTGGAACTGATGTTTACGAAGTAGGAACCGTGCTCCAGATTGGAGACGGTATTGCTCGTATCTACGGCCTTACCAACGTGCAGGCTGGTGAACTCCTTGAGTTTCCAAGTAGCGGCGTGACCGGTATGGTACTCAACCTCGAAGAAGACAACGTGGGTGCGGTACTGTTTGGCGAAGTGAATTCTGTGAAAGAAGGGGACGAAGTGCGCCGCACCAAGCGTATTGCGTCTATCGATGTGTCTGAGCAGATGCTTGGCCGCGTTGTTGACGCCCTCGGTCGCCCGATGGACGGTCAGGGTCCGATTGCCGGCGAGAAATACGAGATGCCACTTGAGCGCAAGGCGCCCGGGGTACTCTACCGTGAGCCCGTTACCGAACCACTGCAGACGGGTATCAAGGCCATCGACGCCATGATCCCGATTGGCCGTGGCCAGCGTGAGCTCGTTATTGGTGACCGCCAGGTTGGTAAAACTGCCGTACTGCTTGATACCATTATCAACCAGAAAGCTACACACGATACAGACAAGCCGGTTTTCTGTATCTATGTCGCCATCGGCCAGAAAAACTCTACCGTAGCCACTGTAAAGCGCACGCTCGAAGAGTACGGCGCAATGGACTACACGGTTATTGTTAATGCACCAGCTGCTGCGCCTGCGCCACTTCAGTTTATCGCGCCGTTTGCCGGCGCCTGTATCGGCGAGTTCTTCCGCGATACCGGCCGCCACGCACTGGTTATTTATGATGACCTTTCGAAGCAGGCTGTAGCGTATCGTCAGGTATCACTCCTGCTGCGTCGTCCGCCGGGTCGTGAAGCCTACCCTGGAGACGTATTCTATCTCCATAGCAGACTCCTCGAGCGCGCTGCCAAAATCAACGCAAGTGATGTGGTAGCATCTGACATGAACGACGTGCCTGATTCGCTTAAAGGTAAAGTGAAAGGAGGCGGTTCATTGACAGCCCTGCCTGTAATTGAAACCCAGGCCGGCGACGTTTCTGCCTATATCCCAACCAACGTAATTTCTATTACCGACGGACAGATTTATCTGGAAGCCGACCTCTTCAACGCCGGTGTGCGTCCTGCTATTAACGTAGGAATCTCGGTGAGTCGTGTAGGAGGTAACGCCCAGGTTAAGGCGATGAAGAAAGTAGCAGGTACGCTGCGTCTTGATCTTGCCCAGTTCCGTGAGCTCGAAGCCTTTGCCAAGTTTGGTTCTGACCTCGATGCTGCCACCCAGCGCCAGTTGGCCCGTGGTGAACGCCTCGTTGAAATCCTGAAGCAGGGCCAGTATCAGCCCGTAGCTGTTGAAGACCAGATTTCGATCATCTTTGCAGCAACAAAAGGCTTCTCGGATAAAGTACCAGTTGATAAAATGAAAGACTTCGAGAAAGAATTGCTCGAGCGCCTTTCGCTGAATCACGCAGACGTAATGAAAACGCTGCGCGAAACCGGTAAGCCAAGCGATGAGATCAATGCAACCATTCAGAAAGCTGCAGAAGACCTCGTTAGCGTTTACGAAAATAGCTAGGGTTTGCATAAAGTAAAAAACAGAGCCAAAGCCGTATCCTGAGCGAATGCGAGGGATCTATTTTGTTCGGTTTGATAACTAAGACAAAGCCTAAGAGAACCGGTGCGTAAGCACTACACGTTTCTCACAGCCTGTTAACATATTTACTACTGATTTGAATGGCCAGCTTACGTGACATTAGAAAGCGGATCTCCTCTGTGAAAAACACACAGCAGGTGACACGCGCTATGAAGATGGTTGCCGCCGCAAAGCTCCGTCGCGCCCAGGAAAACATCTTCCAGACGCGCCCTTACGCTTACAAGGTTGGCGAAATCATCAGTCACCTCAAACGCCACATTGACCCAACTACGCACATGTTGTTCAACTTGCGCGATGTTGTCGACAATGTGTTGCTGATTATTGTTACGGCAGACCGCGGGTTGGCCGGCGCATTCAATGCCAACGTAATCAAGCAGGCAGAACAAACCATCCGCGAAGAATACGCTGACATTCACGCAAACGGACAGCTGTTCTTGATGTGTGTTGGCCGGAAATCGCACGAACACTTTTCAAAGCGCGGCTATCAGCTTGTTGGTGATTACCGCGGTGTGTTCAACGACCTGACTTTTGATAGCGCGCAGGACATTATCAAACACGCTATCGAAGGGTATGTGGAAGACCGCTGGGATGTTGTTCAGGTTGTCTACAACGAGTTTAAGAACACCATTTCCCAGAACCGGATTGTTGAACCCATTCTCCCGATCCCTAAAGAGCAGTTCATTACGCCTGTAATGGAACGCGACGTAGAGCACTTTGCGAAGGAAAAAGAAGGGGTGGCTGTTGATTACCTCTTTGAGCGAGATGCTGAATCCATTCTCGAAGTATTGCTACCACGCTACCTGAACTACCAGTTCTGGCGTGTATTGCTCGAGTCGAATGCCGCTGAGCAAGGTGCGCGTATGGTGGCCATGGATAACGCGACCTCAAACGCAGAAGACCTGATCCGCGACCTGAAACTCATCTACAACCGCGCCCGTCAGGATGCGATTACCAAAGAGCTGATCGAAATCACCAGTGGCGCAGATGCGCTGGAAGCGGGTTAATTTTAGGATTGTCGATTTTCGAATGCCGATTTTCGAATGATCTATTTATTGCGCTTGGCAGTTTTGCGTGATGCTGTGATGATGGCTGTGATTTGGTTGGCTTCGTACTTTAGCTCGTAGAATTTGGCGTTTGCACATAGACCAGTTTCTTCTAGCATTTCAAGCCAGAATAACGTTTCGTCCGCCTCTTCTTCTACTATTGCAAGCTTGGCGATAAAAGCAGCTTTTGATTGGGCCTTACAAGCAGCTCTATAATTTGCTGCTACGGATGTCGCAGAACGTAGCAACTGGTTTCTGATGATTCGCGATATCTCTTGCCGGCCGAGCGTGCTGGAGAAGCGAATAACTTCAACCGCAAAATTTTTAGTCCGCTCTTTCATACTGTCGTATTTATTTGATACAAACCACAGCATAAAAGACGAAGATTTGGGCCCGAGATAACCCTATTACAAAAAAATCGAAAATCGGCATTCGAAAATCGACAATCCCTCAAGGTCACTCGAAACTCGGCACTCACAAAGGCGTTCTAGATCGCCTTAAGACTAATTTTGACCTTCAGTCAACCCTCGGAGAGGTGGGTGAGTGGCTGAAACCACCGGTTTGCTAAACCGGCGTACCTCGATTAGGGGTACCGAGGGTTCGAATCCCTCCCTCTCCGCACAGGCCTTTTCATTGCGAAAGGGCCTTTTTTATTTTATGCCGTTTTGCTATCAATGCCTGGTAGGTGCAATGTGTCAGGGCGGGGGTAAGGGAACGGGCAGTTTCCCGTGTACTACATACAGTAGGATGCCCGGATTGTCTGCGTTTATACCGCAGGGTATACCACTTCCTACTGCGACCCGTTCTATTGGCACTCGATTTGCGAGTGTATTGCATCCCCCTTCTCCCCACATCTTTTCCCAGTTTTTATGTCACCTCGGCTCTTCTTCCTATCGTGCCTGTTGCTCCTTATGAGCAATGCGGGATCCATCTATGCACAAACAAACACCAACCTTGACGCCCATATTTGCGTAGTGGACCAGGCTGCCAGCCAGCCGCTTGCTGATGCCACGGTGCAGGGACGCGTTGAAGGTGAGGTGTGGCAAACCGGACTCACAGGAAGTGACGGCTGCGTTACGCTTAGCATTGTGTTGCCCGTTGGCATTGAAGACGAAAACGGACTATTACAGGCATTTCGGGTAGATGATGTTTACCCGAACCCTTTACATGGCCGGGCTGTGTTGCCGGTGGAAACGCAAAGTCCCGTCAGTCTCATTCTCGATGTATATGATGTTCAGGGTCGGCTGGTAGTACCGGGTGAAGCGTTTACAGCGCTACCAGGTGTTACTGCAATTCCAATAGATTTATCAGCCTTGCCGGCTGGACTTTATCTCTACCGGTTGTCAGACGGGAGCAGTGTGCATGCTGGCAAGCTCGTAAACCTTGGCCCTGTAGGAGGCCGTGGCAATACACCTGTAGTTACGGGCCGGCGCGGTACGCGGCTCAACAGCCTTGCAAGTGTACAACGCATCGAAATTCAGGTTGAGAAAACCGGATATGAAACCGTGACGATGGAGGCAGATGTAACAGCTGGCCAAACGATAGAAATCCCACTCGAAACAGCCGGCGGCTCAAACGAAGCGCCGGAGATTGTTGCGCAGAACGATGTATCCCTCGTCGAAGGTGACTCGTTGCAACTCACCTTGTCTGCAACGGATGCTGACAGTGATCCGCTGTTGTGGTCGGTTGTGCTGACCAAAGCAGCCGGCGGTGAAATACCATCCCGCTTTTTCTCGTTTACCGATACCGGTGACGGCACGGCCCAATTCAGCATCAATTCGATTGAAGGCGATGCCGGCACCTATACCGTGGGCATGAATGTGACCGATGGCAATGTGGCGGTGACCGACTCCTTTTCTGTGTTTGTCAGCTCAGGCTCGGATACGACGATGACCCCCATCAATGACCTGGGGACAGGCACGTATCTTGGGTATGAAGGCGGCCTTTATCCAAATGGACTAAACGAAGCGCCGGCGATGCACCACGTGGCTGGATTAGGCTTTGGCAATGGCATTGAACCGCTCAACGTAAACGGACAGCCCGATCCGAACGGCAAATACATTTTGATGTCAATCGGCATGTCGAATACGACCCAGGAGTTTTGCTCGCAAGATGCAAACTTCCCGTGTGACGCGTGGACTTTTATGGGACAGGCAGCAGCGGATCCTGCAGTGAATACAACAAATCTTGAGATTGTCAACGGCTCGCGCGGCAGCCGGCCGGCAGACGATTGGATCGATCCCCAGGACGTAAATTATGAACGCGTGAAAAATGATCGGCTGGATCCTCAGGGCCTGTCGGAAGCGCAGGTGCAAATTGTCTGGGTGAAAGTAGCCAACCCGAGGCCGCAAATTTCATTGCCCGACCCGGCTTCAGATGCATTCCGTTTGGAAGCACAGTTGGGACAAATTGCGCGTGCACTCAAGGTTCGCTATCCAAACATAAAGCAGATTTTTATTTCAAGTCGTATCTACGCCGGCTATTCAGCAGGCATCAGCCGATTGAATCCGGAGCCTTACGCGTACGAGTCAGGTTTTGCGACAAAATGGGCGGTGGAAGCGCAGATCAATCAAATGGATGACGGCACAGAAGATGAACTGACCGGTGACCTGAATTACAACACCGTGGCACCGTGGATGGCCTGGGGGCCTTATATGTGGGCTGACGGCGCCAATCCACGCAGCGATGGCCTCTTCTGGGTACCAGAAGACTTTGCAGATGACTTTACCCATCCCGATCCGCCGGGTGAAGAGAAAGTAGGTGCAGCTTTGCTTGAGTTTTTCAAGACCTCACCGTATACCCAATGCTGGTTCGTCGCCGGCGGCGTCTGCGAGTAAGGTACGCCTCTCCCAACTTACTCGGCTTGACCCCGTCCACACTGCGTTGCCCGATTTTTCTCTCCGTCACCCCGGACTTGATCCGGGGCCCAGAAAACGTGGGCAGTACTTGCGTACACGATTCTACCTCAGGCGTCGGGATGACGCAGTTGGTGGTGTGATTACACGAAAATCAACACTTAAATCCAAATCCCCTCAAGAGCCCATCAAGCGCAAAGTGGAAATGTTGTCAGGCCATTAGTATCCTTAAGTTACAACGTCCACCAACTGGCCGGGTGATATGTCGCGATTGTACAGTAGTTTTCCTCGCCAGGCAACCTCGTTTTATCGCAGATACTATGGCCGCTATGCGCACCGGTTTCGGGTATCCCAGCACTCTTGTTGTAAGCTTTGCTGTCTGTCTACTACTGGCCGGCTGTAACCGTGGTGAGGGATTGCCAGACGAAATTGGGTTTAACAAACATGTCCGCCCGATTTTATCAGATAACTGTTTCAAATGCCATGGCCCGGACGCGAATACGCGTGAAGGAGACTTGCGGCTTGACCTGGAAGAAGATGCCAAGATGGTCCGTGATGGCTATCAGGTAATTGCAGAAGGATCTGCAAAAGAAAGTGAGTTGATGCGCCGCATCAAACTGCCGGCTGATCATGAAGACTTCATGCCGCATGAAGACGCAAACAAGTCGCTGACGGAGCGTGAAGTTGCCCTGCTTGCCCGATGGATTGACGAAGGCGCGATTTGGGAGCCGCACTGGGCCTACATGCCGCCCGAAAAGCCGCCGCTTCCAGACTCCCGCAACGTTCGCAATTATGAACACCCTGTAGATCGATTTGTGGCAGCTACCCTGAGTGAATTCGGCCGCGCTATGTCATCACAGGCTGACTCGGTGACGCTACTGCGCCGGCTCTATGCTGATGTTGTCGGATTGCCTCCCACCTATGCGCAAGTTGAGTCATTCCTAGGAGACAAACGCCCGGATGCATACGAAAACGTTGTAGATGAGTTATTGGCTTCACCCCATTTTGGCGAACGCTTAGCGATCTCATGGTTGGATGTTGTGCGATACGCGGATACAAACGGATTCCATACCGATGTCCACCGCAACATCTATCCGTATCGGGATTACGTCATTCAGTCTTTCAACGACAACAAACCATTTGACCAGTTCACACTTGAGCAATTGGCCGGCGACCTGCTGCCTAACCCAACCCTGGAGCACCGCATCGCCTCCGGGTTTAACCGGTTAAATCAAATCACCAAAGAAGGTGGGGCACAGGACAAAGAGTACCGCATCAAATATGCTGCTGATCGCGTGCGCGCCGTGTCAGCAACCTGGATGGGCGCAACCGTTGGCTGTGCGGAGTGCCACGACCACAAGTTCGACCCCTATACCGCGCAGGACTTCTACAGTTTGAGCGCCTATTTTGCAGATATTCAGGAGAAGGGCATCTACAGAAACAGCCCGTATGTCCCGCCAGAAATGCCCGTACCGCCACCAGCGCTGGCAGACTCAGTTGCTGCGTTTGATTCGCTGTTGGTTCGCACGCACAGCCAGTTGCAGGATTCAACCCGATTAGGTGAAGCAGAAGTGAGAAGGCTCCGCCGGCAATTGGAAATAAACAGCGCGCTTCGTGATACACTTGTAAAAGATATGCCGGCTACGCTTGTGACTGTACCCGTCCCCCCACGTGAGGTCCGTGTGCTGGGCAGGGGTAATTGGATGGATACATCCGGGGTCGTGGTGTTGCCGGCGACCCCTGCGTTTTTGCCGGCGTTGCTGTCGGTATCGGAGGGCCGAAAAACGCGTGTTGATCTGGCAAACTGGCTGGTCCATCCCGAAAATCCGTTAACCGCCCGTGTTTTTGTAAACAGGCTCTGGAAACAGTTTTTCAACAGGGGACTTACGCGTGTCCTTGATGACCTGGGGTCGCAGGGTGAACCGCCGACCCATCCCGAATTACTCGATTGGCTGGCTGTAGAATTTGTTGATAGCGGTTGGGACATCAAACATATGGTGCGCACCATCGTGACCTCGCAAGCTTACCGGCAATCTTCGATGGTGTCTGACGACAACTGGGATCCAGAGAACAAATGGGTAGCACGGCAAGCGAGATTTCGGTTGAATGCAGAGCTGGTGCGTGACAATGCGCTTGCGGTGAGCGGTTTGCTTTCAAAAAAGGTAGGGGGCCGAAGCGTGCAGCCTTACCAGCCAGAAGGGTATTGGGCCAATATCAATACCTTTGGTGTGCAGGGGCCGGGGACAACCTGGCGTGCTGAAGAGAACGAAGAGCAATACCGGCGGGGTGTTTATACCTACTGGAAGCGAACGTTTTTGCATCCGGGTATGCTGGCGTTTGATGCGCCTACGCGACAGGAAAGCGAGGCTGAGCGCGCATCCTCCAACACGCCGGCACAGGCGCTGGTATTGCTGAATGATCCAACCTATGTAGAAGCCGCCCGCGTTTTTGCGGCGCGCATGCTCGCAGAAGGCGGAAGCACCCTGAATGAGCAGATTGGATGGGCATACCGCGAGGCATTATCGCGGGCGCCACGGAATGAAGAACTAGATCTTTTACGTGATTTGCACGCCACACAGCTGGCAACGTACGAGGCTGATGAAGCCGGCGCTGTGCAACTCATCAAAACAGGGATTGCACCGGTAGATGAAAATGCGCCGGCGCAACTGGCGGCTGCAACTGCGGTTACCCGCGCCATCTTTAATTTGCACGAAATGATTACCCGCTATTAGGGCTGCTTGTCCAACACCGTCTGGAGAAGACCATGAATCCAAGAGAACTGTTTTCTTTACACGAAACCCGCCGGGAGTTTCTCAAGCGCGCCGCGCAGGGGATGGGTACGATGGCATTGGCATCCATGCTCAATCCGGCAGATGCTTTTGCTGCGCCATCCGGTGACCCGCACCCTGCGATGCGTTTTGCGCCCAAAGCCAAACGTATCATTTACCTGTACCAGGCCGGCGGCCCCTCCCACCTGGAAACATTCGATTACAAACCAGAACTTGCCCGGATGCACGGTGAACCCATGCCGGCGTCGCTAACTGCAGGCCAGCAAATTGCGCAGTTACAAGGGCAAGAGCTTGTGTGTCTTGGGCCGCAATACGGGTTTAAGCGCTGGGGGAAATCAGGCCAGGAGATCTCAGAGAAATTCCCGCATATCGGGGGGATTGCAGATGATATCTGTATTGTGCGTTCGATGCAAACGGAGCAAATCAACCATGATCCGGCGCATACATTTATGAATACCGGCTCGATTATCCAGGGCCGGCCCAGTATGGGCGCATGGTTGACGTATGGGCTGGGCGTGGAAACAGAAAACCTACCCGGGTTTGTGGTACTGACTTCTGAAGGCGGCGGACAGGCACAACCTATCGCAGCGCGGCAGTGGCACAGTGGCTTTTTGCCCGGACAACATCAAGGTGTGCGGTTTCAATCAGCCGGCGACCCTGTGCTCTATGCAACACCGCCCGACGGCGTTTCACTGGAAGGACAGCGGTCGGTTGTGAATACGGTGCAGGGCCTGAATGCGCTACAAAACGACTATGTGCAGGATCCGGAGCTCTCAACACGGATCAGTCAGTACGAGTTGGCATTCCGGATGCAAATGAGTGTCCCGGAACTGGTAGATTTCTCGGGTGAGCCAGACTATATCAAGCAACTTTACGGCACGGAAGGCGCAGACGGTACGTTTGCTTCCAACTGTTTGCTGGCCCGCCGGCTCGCGGAGCGTGGTGTGCGGTTTATCCAACTCTACCACCGCGGCTGGGATCACCACGGCAACGTGAAAGGTGGGGTAGACACCGTTTCGAAATTGGTGGATCAGGCTTCCGCAGCGCTGGTGATGGACCTCAAACAGCGCGGCATGCTCGAAGACACGCTGGTGATTTGGGGCGGAGAATTTGGCCGTACCCCGATGGGACAAGGGCAAAAAAGAGATGGACGCGATCACCACATCAAAGCTTTTTCCCTGTGGATGGCCGGCGGTGGTATCAAGCCCGGCGCATCATATGGCCGTACAGATGACTTTGGCTACGACGTTGCCGAGAACCCCGTACACGTGCACGACCTGCACGCAACCATCCTGCGCCTGATGGGCATGGACCACGAAAAGCTAACCTACCGGTATCAAGGTCGCGACTTCCGTCTTACGGATGTAAGTGGCCATGTTGTGCGCGATATTCTTGCGTGAAGTAGAGTGTCGATTTATGTCGAATCGTCATGCCTCAACTTGATTGGGCATCCACACGGATGGCAGCAGTATTTAAACAAGCGTCGATAGCCATGCCTGTGGATCCCCAGTCAAGCTGAGGATGACGGGTGAGATGGTTGCATACAAATGCAGTGTCCCTTCTCCGTCAATCCGGCAACGCAAATGCCACATAGGCATCACTGGACGGCGTACCCATTTTACCGCCGCCGGCAGCAATCACAACGTACTGCTTGCCATCAATCGCATAAGTAGCCGGCGTGGCATAGCCACCTGCCGGGAGCTTATGTTTCCACAACTCATCTCCCGTCTCCTTGTCAAACGCACGGAAGTACTCGTCTTGCGAGGCACCGATGAAAATCAGGTTGCCGGCTGTAGCCACTGGTCCGCCGTAGTTCTCCGTACCTGTCTTAGGCATTCCCTGTGCGGTTAATTCTTCAAATTCACCCAGCGGCACACGCCACAAGAACTCACCCGAGTTGAGGTCGATCGCGTTAAGCGTACCCCACGGTGGTTTGACGGCCGGGTAGCCATCCTCATCAAAAAACCTGTTATAGCCACGATGACCGTATTTGATTACGGGTGCTTTGGCGATACCTGTGCCGCGGGCCTGTTCGTCATCAAACAGATACCCCACGACGGTTTCGATTTCCGCCGGCTCAAGGTGGGCGAAGCCCGGCATGCGTCCGCCGCCATTTTCGACAACCAGCTTCACTTCGTCGCGGGTTTTGCGCTCAGCTATATCCAGTAGCGCAGGATACCCCGGTGCACCCTGCTGGCCAAAGCCGTGACAGTTGGCGCAGTTGTAGTAGTAAACCTGTTGGCCTACTGAGAAATTAGACATCTCAGCTTCCGGGTCAATTTTGCGCATTTGCTGCACCCACGCCATCTCGTTGCCATTCACGTACATGACGCCAGAATTGGGGTCGTGGGCAGCACCGCCCCATTCACCGCCGCCGTCAAAGCCGGGGTAAATGATGGTGCCTTTTACACTGGGGGGGATGAATTGTCCGGTAGCCGGATTTAGTTTGGCGAGGCTATCGCGGATGGTCGCTGCAATTTCAGGTGAACGGGTGGTGACGTCTTCGGGCAGGAAGGATTGCCGCGCAAAAGGTGCCGGCTTTGTGGGGAGCACTTGTGTGAGCGAAGCCAGTTCTCCTTCGAGCTCCGATACAGGTACATTCAGCACCTCCAGTGGGAAGAGCGATTCCCCGGTTTCCCGATCCAGTACAAAGACATGGCCCGATTTAGTAATCTGGGCAATGGCGTCAATTTTTTTACCATCGCGCTCGACGGTGAGGAGGTTTGGTGCAGCCGGCAGGTCGCGGTCCCAAATGTCGTGTTTGATGACCTGGAAGTGCCACTTCCTTTCCCCGGTAGCGGCATCAAGGGCAACGATCGAGTTTGCGTACAGGTTGTCACCATGCCGGTTGCCGCCCCAGAAGTCGAAGGAGGCAGAGCCCGTTGGCAGGTAAACGATGCCGCGTTCTTCATCGAGGCTCATCCCGGTCCAAACATTGGCACCGCCCAGCGTTTCCCATGCATCCGTTGGCCACGTATCGTACCCATGTTCTCCCGGGTGTGGGATGGTATGGAAAATCCACGCGCGTTCACCCGTTCGAATGTTATATGCGCGCACGTGTCCGGGTGCAGCCGGGTGTTCTTCCGCCACACGGCCACCGACGATGTACAGGTCTTTGTAAACGATGCCCGGCGTATTGAGCGACCAGAAGGTACCGGTAGGATCGCGGTCCAGTCCTTGTCGGAGGTCGACGGTGCCATCGCCACCGAAATTCATGTCGGGTTTGCCTGTTGTTGCGTCAATCGCGTAGAGGTCGGGGCCGACGCCGAAGAGGATGCGTGCGTCTGTGCCGTCAGTCCAGTAGGCAACGCCGCGAGATACGCCAAACACGCTGGGTTCGCCGGCTTCTGCGTAAGGATCAAACACCCACTTTTCCTGACCCGTTGCTGCATCAACGGCAAACAGCTTGAATTTTGGTGAGGCGCCATACATCACGCCATCTACGATGATCGGGTTGAATTGGATTTGTGCAGATTGTCCGGGGGCCACATCGCCGGTATTGTAGGTCCAGGCCACTTCGAGTGTGGTGACGTTATCCCGGTTGATCTGGTCGAGTGAGGAGTACTGGCTGT
Source organism: Bacteroidota bacterium (assembly GCA_039111535.1). Taxonomy (NCBI): domain Bacteria; kingdom Pseudomonadati; phylum Bacteroidota; species Bacteroidota bacterium. Next base: position 16,571 of record JBCCIM010000133.1, read on the forward strand.
TGTGCTTGTCGCCGCCGAAGGCCGTCCATTCAACATATTCCTGGGAGGAAGATGGTTGGCAGGCAGTGAGTAAACAAAAGCAGGCAATACAGCAAAGGCGGGTAATGTGCGACATGAGGGTGCCGTTTAACGGAGGGATTTCAGGGTGTTCAATTTTTTCTAGTGTACGGTTTCGAATAGAGCTTTGTCAACTTTTTTGAAAGGCATGTAAACCGCATCCCATAAAGAGGTGTCAATGCTTGCAGGAGATATGGTGCCGGCAAATTGTCAACTTCCTGTAAAGAAAGCCCTTTGCATAACTGGATGGGAAGCTTAGGGAGAAACCAAACGCCTCAAATTTGATCCATAAAGTAGGGCATTCCATCTCCCGGTTTTGTATGCTCCAAGCGTCGTTTTTCTGAAACCCTGTTGACCCAATTGCCCATCATGGTTAGACCCATTGTTGCCTGTCTTTTACTGATCCTGGCCATCCCTGTAAATGTATTTGCTTATGACGATCTGGTTGAGGATGACTCAACGGCGCAAAAGGCAGCAGAAACGGGGCCATGGCGCATCGATTTGGTTGGACGGCTAGCAGCTGCGCAGACAGGAACACAAAACTGGGCAGAAGGAGGGGCAAACACATTAACGTCTACTCTGGCACTGGAGTCTAAAATCATCCACACCGGAGCACGCTGGACCCAAACGCACGAAAGCAAGCTTGCGCTAGGGACACTGAAGCAAGATACGCTGGCCTTCCGGAAGGCAACGGACGAAATTCGGATTCGCTCGTCGTTTGAGTACAAGGGGGAAGGTGTGTTTCAGGATATGAAGCCAACCATTGCCAGCGACATCAGTACGCAGTTTGCAGCCGGCTTCAACTACAAAAAGAATCCGTTGGAGGGGCAGGAGCAGACGCCAGCAAGGGTGTCACACTTCTTTGCGCCGGCCACCTTCCAGCAGACGCTAGGGTTTACGTACAGCAAAAAAGAAAACTTCAAGCAACGGCTGGGTGTGGGTGCCAAGCAGACGGTTGTCCGCATCGATGAAATCCGCCAGTTGCACAACATGGATCCGGACCAGTCCGTGCGTTTTGAGGTAGGGGTAGAGTCGCGCACGCACATCGACCAGGAGCTGTTTGAGAATGTGCGATTGAAGTCCTCACTAGGCTTTTTTGCGGCCTTCAATAAGCCGGATTTGCCGGACTTGTTGTGGGAAAATGAGGTGGCGATGCGGGTGAACAAATTCCTCGGCGTACGGATGGAATTCAAGGCCTTATACGACCGGGATGTGACGAACGAATTGCAGCTGAAAGAGGCACTTTCACTTGGTTTGACCTACGATTTAATTTAGCAGAACCGGACTCGGAATCGTGCGTACAACGGCACATTCTACAGGAGATGTCTCCTCAGGAGGGGTGGCAGAGTCTGGTTGATTGCACTGGTCTTGAAAACCAGCGTGCGTGCAAGCGTACCGGGGGTTCGAATCCCTCCCCCTCCGCTTTAACCTGTTGCGTGTTTCGCAGCAGGTTTTTTTGTTTTAATGGATCCGGATAAAGCTTGCTTTCGCAGGATCATTGTGTAAGCTTCCCCGATAAGCTCCCATGAGAAAGTAGCAGAAAATGCATACTTTCCATTATGAAGAGATCCCGATTTAGCGAATCCCAAATCGTAGCAGCCCTCGCCAGAAATGAGCGTGGTGAAAAAGTAAAAGACTTGTGTCGTGAGCTCGGCATAAGCGATGCCACCTTTTACAATTGGAAAGCCAAGTATGGTGGCATGAGTGTAAGTGAACTCAAGCGCATCAAAGAGTTGGAGGTAGAGAATGCCAGGCTGAAGAGGATGTACGCTGAGTTATCGCTGGTTCACCACGCACTAAAAGACGCAGTCGAAAAAAAGCTCTAAGCCCTCACGAGAAAAAGATGCTCGTTACCCACATGAACGAGGCCCATGGAGTGAGTATTCGTCAGGGCTGCAAAGCAGCAAGCCTCCCGCGCAGCACGTATCGCTATAAACGAAGACCAAAGAATGATGAGGATGTAATTGATGCGCTCAACAAGTTAGTCGACAAACATCCAGCAATTGGCTTCTGGCAGAGCTACCACAGGCTTCAAAGGGCAGGCCATGCGTGGAATCACAAACGCGTGTATCGTGTGTATACGGCCTTGGGATTGAATATCAGGCGCAGAGCCAAGAAACGGTTGCCAGCGCGTGTAAAGCAACAGCTCTTTCAACCA
>JBCCIM010000134.1 GCA_039111535.1 Bacteroidota bacterium
CACCCCCTATCCGGTTTGACGCGTTACGGGCCCGGTAAGACCTCCCCGAATATGCAGACAGAACCATTGTTGTTGAAGCAAATGAAACCTACAACAACGCGTCTGGCTTGAAGCGACTCTTTCGCGGCAACCTCCACCGGGACCTGTGGGGCACCCCCGTTGAAGTCCCGGTACTGGATATGGGCAAAGAAGCCGGCGGGCTGACCCCTGTAAAAATTGGCGGCCGCGGGCAATCCATTTCGCTCCGTGTGGTCAATCGGGAAGGCCGGCAGTTTGTCTTGCGATCCGTTGACAAAGAAGCAGGTAAAGCCTGGGGACCGGAACTGCAGTCGTCTTTTCTACGCACACTGATTCAGGACCAGATGTCGATGCTGCACCCGTACGCAGCCTTTGTGTTGCCCCCCCTTGCCAGTGCCGCTGGCGTCTTTCATACCAACCCCAAACTTTTCTACGTCCCGAACGACCCCAGGCTTGGACTCTCCCGCGAGAAGCTGGCCGGAAAACTTGTGCTTTTCGAAGAGCGCCCTGATGAAGACATGTCTGATGTACCGGGCATGGGCGGGACCACCAACGCCATCAGTTCTTTCAAGCTGTTCGAAAAAATTGCTGACGACAACGACCACCGCGTAGACGCCCGTTCTTTTGCGCGGTCCCGCCTATTCGACATGTTCATCAACGACTGGGACCGGCACCCGGACCAGTGGCGCTGGGCATCCTTTGAGCCCGCAGACAGCGTTGGCAAAATCTACAAACCTATTCCCCGCGACCGTGATGTAGCTTTTTCTGTAGTCGATGGCGTGGTCCCCACGCTCAGCAAAATCTTCTTCGACCCCAAGTTTCAGGAATTTGAGGAGCGTTATGGGTACATCAAGGGGCTAAACAAAAATGGACTTGCGCTCGACCGCCGCTTCACGGCCACCTTGGCCCGAAAAGACTGGATAGACATCGCAGACAGCATGATGGCTGCCCTTACGGATGAAGTTATAGATCAAGCCATACAGCGGTGGCCTTCTGCTATTTTTGAGAAAGACGGCGTTTACACCATCAATACCCTTAAAAGCCGACGTGATCAACTGAATGCCGTTGCAGTTGAGTACTATGAGAAGGTACTCGCTCCCACCATTGATTTTGTAGGTAGCAACAAACACGAACGGTTTGAAGTAACGCGGCTCAATGACGCACAAACACAGGTTGTGGTCTACAAAATCACAAAAGAGGGATTTATCCGCAAAGAGTTGATGCGGCGAACCATCGAGCACGCAGAAACGCGTGAAATCAGGTTGTATGGCCTCGACGGGCGCGATCAATTTGTGGTGACAGGAGATGTAAAAGAAGGTGTTTTTGTGATTGCCGTTGGCGGCCCGGATGTAGATGCTTTTACAGACCGCTCAAACGTCATAGGTAGCCGGCGGTACACCCGGTTTTACGATACCGAAAGCAACAACACCTTTGAAACCACCAGAGAAACAAGGGTAACCCGTTCAGATGCACCTGCCAACAATGCCTATGATTTCCATGGACACAAATACGATCTCGTTCGCCCCATAGCTTTTTTCGGTAGCAACAAAGATGACGGCCTGCTGCTTGGCGGGGGGATTCGCACAACCAGGCATCGGTTCAGGAAGACGCCATTTGCACAATTGCACATGCTGCGCGCCAATGTGGCTTTAAATGCCCGTTCGTTCAATCTTGCCTATGAAAGCCAGTTCACCAATGCCCTTGCTGGCTGGGATGTAAATTTGTTGTTTGATGTACGGTCTCCAAATTCCATCCGAAACTTCTACGGCTTTGGCAATGAAACCGGTGACCAAAATCAGCCTGAATCATATTTCCGGTCTCGATACGCCCAGGTGAGCTTCACGTCGGCACTCCAAAAAAATCTGGAGCAAGGCGCACAGCTTAGAATCGGGCCAAAAGTTTTTTATGCCAATGTAGAACAAGATACCAGCCGGTTCATTGGGCAAATGAACAACCTGGACGAAGTCAATTTTAACGGGCAGTGGTTTGCCGGCATCGAAACGGCCTTGTTACTGGAGAACATTGATAAAGTCCTGAACCCGCGACAAGGATTTCGCTGGCAAACCACCCTGAATGCACACCTAGGCATCAACAAAAACGCAACAGCCTACAGCACCCTCTCTTCACACCTGTCGCTCTACCTTTCTCCGGGTACCTCTCGACAGTTTACAGTTGCTCTCCGCGCCGGCGGCACCCACGTGTTTGGGGATTTCCCTTTTTATGCCGGCGCTGCATTGGGAAGTAAAACGTCCCTGCGCGGGTTTGCTAGCACCCGATTCACGGGCCGCTCTGCGTTCTATCAGAATGCAGAACTACGCATGGAGCTTGCCCGATTTTCTACATACGTTGCCGTGGGTTCATTTGGTATCCTTGGGTTCCTCGATAACGGCCGCGTATGGGCTGATGACGAGTCATCGAAAAGATGGCACCAGGGATATGGTACGGGCATATGGTTCGAGCTGTTTAACAGGGTGGTATTGTCCAGCAGTATTGGCTTCTCAAATGAAGACAGCACGCTAAATGTGAAACTCGGATTTATGTATTGAGCCATTTCTTTCCCCCAGTCTTTTCCGGGCAACAGAATAAATGCCGGCGCCGGCGCGGTGCTACGCCCTATTACAGGTAAGAGCCGGACATCAACCTGTAATGCTGATGCATATTACAGCCCATGTTAAATTTTTTTTAAGCGCCCTCTTATTCTGGCATGAAATGTGACGATATTTTTAGTAACCAAGGAGAATGCATCTAGGCATATTTTTTTGCCCGAGTTATTGGTCGTGCGCAAGACCAAATAATCAGATCTGAAATTCGGGTAATCGCTTCTGTTATTCTATCAATCATGTAGCTTCAGGCACGCTCAAAAGCCTGTCAAATCTATCGTGATGTCGGCGCAGTACGCCTCGGCTTGCTGCAACAAATAACGCAAACCCGATCACAGCCTCGCTCTCGCTGTGGTCCTCCTCTGCTGCCGGACAGCCAATGCTCAGCTGTTCTGCACATCGGAACGTGAATTCTGACCTTTCCGATCTCAAGTTTCATGCTTGCAGATCCTGGCATTTCTGTATCCGTTTGCGACGCAAGACACACGAAGACAAGGCAATGGGCTTGCCGGGGCTCACCTATCCTAACTATGTAAAATGTCCTGTCTGCCTCAGTACCCAATGTCCAATTGCAAGGCTCGGTCTTATTCAAGCCGTTTGTTGCTCCTCTTGCTGTGCCTGTGCACAACGAACACCCTTATCGCATCCCCAACAACCTCCTACACGTTGACTGGCACAGTCGTCGACGCAGAATCCGGCAATACCCTGACCGGTGCGCATGTGTTTGTGCTTGAATCAACCCTAGGTACAATTACAGATGAATCGGGCAGTTTTAGTTTGTCCGGACTTACTGCCGGCGAAATCAAAATTGGTGTATCGATGGTGGGTTTTAGCCCTTACATCTTTGCCGCGAATCCTGCTCAAACAGCAGAGCAGGTATTCAACGTGAACCTGACGCCACAGATTTATGAACTCGACCAGGTGATGGTTACCGCCAAAAAGAACCGGCGCTGGCGTAAACAACTCAAACTGTTTACACACCACGTTATTGGCGATACAGAGAATGCCAGCAAAACAAAAATTACCAATCCGGAAGTACTCAATTTTGTACAGCGCAAAGGCGTGTTGATTGTGGAAGCGCAAGAGCCCCTGATCATTGAAAACAACGCCCTGGGCTATCGGATTTACTACACCCTTGTCCATTGTGCCATTCAAAACAAGCGACCACAGTATAAAGGCATTGCACGCTTCGAAGAAATGGAACCCAAGAATGCCAAGGAGAAAAAGCGCTGGCTAAAAAACCGGGACCGGGCATACAAGGGATCTTTCAAGCACCTGCTGCGGACCATGGCAACCGTGGGTAATATGGATGAATTCAAAAAAGAAGGCTTCCATGTTGCGCGGGTCAACGAATTCCCCGAAACCATCCAGTCCTACGAACGCGCAATCTGGAAAAACCGGGATCCTATCGATGCGCTCGTTCAAAAAAAGGATGACCAAAACGAGAACCTGTTACATGTCAAAAATTACTTGCTCATCGCTTACTCCGGCGAGCTTGAATCCAACAGGTATGTTCGCAACCACATGATGCATTTCAGAGAACCAGGCATTCAGCGTTCGTCTATCGAATTAAGAGCCGACAGCACAGTTTTCCACGACCTCGGCTATCTATATGATGCTTACAGCGTGGTTATTCACGGCTACATGGGATGGGAACGAATGGCTGAAATGCTGCCCCTGGATTACGCGCCAGTTGACGGGTAATCCTGTTCAAACTGTAACTTTTAGTGTTGCCTTACGAATAAAGTATTGTAATTACATTTCAAGACGTCTGGTGAACACACAGACTCGAAGACACAACCTGTAGTGAGAACCTTTAACAAATCTGAAGAGGAATAGTTATGTCTTCAAATGCAGTGAAATCTGAACATTCTCGCAAACGTACGTACCGTACGAAAAAACTTTTTAACCGCGTCCGCAGACCTGGAAGAAAACGCCTTTTCTAAATGCGAGCATTACATACTTGTAAAAGCTAAGCCCTCAACCATTGGTTGAGGGCTTTTTATATGTACAAACAGTTCCTGCTTAATCTACCACGATAAATGCGCGTGCTTTTCCTCCAGCGTTTGAAGCAACTCTGGCAAAATAAACACCTGCCGGCCAATTGTTTATGACAACCTGCAAACGCTTCTGTTCACCCATCTCTTCGCGATGTACGCGTTGTCCAAGCACATTGTAAAATTCCACCACAGGCTGCTCCCGGTTACGATTTTGCGGCAACGCTTCAAATTCCAACTGCAAGTTCTGCCCGTTTGCAACCGGGTTAGGGAAGAGCGAAAATCCGTTGCTGCCAGCCAGTGCCGTTTCTGATTCGATGCTGACAACCTGCTCTCCTGCAAAATACCGCAGGCCGAGCGCAAACGCGTCGATGCCTATCCGCTCACCAATCAACCGGCCAGGGATATCGTCTACAGGTGGGTGTATGCCTCCCCATATCCGGGAAAGACTGGTTTGATCGGAGGCATCCCGGTAGGTGGCCCATTGCAACGTCACATCTACACTTGGGCCCCGTTCAAACACCAAAAACTCGTTGGCCGGCGCCTCGAACTCTCCGAGCCCGCCAGGGAAGAAAGGATCTCCAGTAAGTAGCGTCATAATCTCAGCTGCCGCGCGGGAAAACGTGGAATGTCCGGAGATATATCCCGCAAAGGGCGGAGTAATAAATGAAGGCCGTTGATAAGGCCACCAGTTTTCAGCCAGAATCCAGTCTACGCCGGCTACGTCCGCAGCAGGGTCATCGATAAAATCAGGCCCCTTCCAGGCATACAGTTTTATTTTTCCGACGTTTTCATCTTCAGGGCCGGCGAGCGAATCACCTTGCGCCACCAATTCGATAAAACCCGGCACCAGCGGAATGCCGTCGATGTCATAACTTGCCTGCGTAGAATCGGTACGCTGCCCCTGATCCGCCATGTATCTAATGGCAGAAATGGGGCGCACGTAATCATACCAGCCCTTGATGCCCCACGCTGCCACAGCAGCATCGTGCACGGCGCCTCCCAACAAGAAATATGCTTTCACATCCCAGGCAAGCGGGTCAAGAATTTCGCCGGTCCCTTGAAATCGTTTTTCAAATTCAGGGTGATCGTTTACATAATTCAGGATGGTGTACCAATGTCCCGGCGGGGTCTCTGAATCTGGTCCATCAGCCCAAAATTCTGCCAGGACCCTGGCGTAGTCACCCAATGGCACGAACTGCGATTCATAGGGTTGCCGGGTAACCGGATTGAGGTAGTACCCCCTGCCCGGGTCGCCGCCGGCCGTATCGTTGTAAAAAAAGCGAAGTTCTTGGATCGTTTTTGGAAAAAATGCGATATCGAGATTGCCCAGCGCAGCCGGCGAAATATCGATCATTGCGCTGCTGTTCGGGTCAAGGTGCGATGACCAGAGCGCAACCAGCGCAAATCCCCAAGCATACTCTTCTCGCAGGTCTTCCCCGCTTTCTGGCTGTAAATAAGGGGGCGGTCCCGGATCATGGTACACAAAGTAGGTTTGCCCACGCCGCTCATAAAAGGTGAGATCTTCCGAGGTAAGCGCAAATGGAGACACCTGGCCCCACTCTGCGCCAAGAAATGGCGGTACACGGATGGGGATAGGATTACCGGCCTGGTCTATGAAATCCAGAGAAAGGGGCTGCCAGCGATCAGGATCGGACATGGTCTGGTTGCCTGGCAAAGTCGGGACGAGTGCCAGGTTACGCGGGCTGTAGTTCAGGTTACCGTAATCTGCGCGTTCATTTGAGCCATCTTGCAAACCAAACGCGATAATGCATGATGCAATGTGATTGCCCAACGCTGCAGCACTTCCTGTTTGATAAACTGCAGAGGTATCTGCTGCATCATACCCCAGACCAACCATCAAGGCATCAAAATTGGCAAGGGACTCTTCCGCCCCGGGCGAATGCTTGAATCGGTGAGAAAGCAATCGGTATGCAGCAAAACTGATGGCTTCTGCCCGTGCTTCATCCTCATCTTGCATAGGCTGAAAGCCATCAAAATCGCAAGGAAACTGTCGTACGGTTTTGCCCAGGAAGTATGGTGCGGCTGTCTGATCAAATACCGTCCATGCGTCATACATCGCCGCAGAGACATGAAACAGGTTACGGGCGTGCACCGTGGGACGGGCAAAATCGTTTCGAATAGCCTCCAGCATCACGTCGTTCCACTGACGTGCAACAGAATGTTGACTGGACGCATCCTGTGGTAGTACCAACAAACAGAACAATATGGCAATCAGGAAGGACCTGTGGGGGATGTACTTCATAGAGAACTTACTCACACGCAAAGAAACGGGTATATCCGAAAGCTAGACACTGCCGGCTATATATACTATACATTTTAGCAAAGCAGTATATACATCCAGGCCAAAGACTTTCTTGTGCTTTTTATTAGATTAATGTCATTTTAGACAAATACCTTCGTTGCAACGACTTTTTAAACACCAGTATCTTGCCACGTTGCAGGAAAAACAATGCGAACAAAACCGTATCCTGCCATGGCTTGATGCCACAACACAGGAGGCACACAAGAAGCAATGTAACGGGCTTGACAGCAGCTTTTGGATGGCGTCGAACTTTTCATTGCGCAGCATCCATTCATGAAGTACCGGCATCTATTTTGTTCTGCCATCTATCCACTCTCATCAGCGCACCGTCATTTTGAGCAAACATAAAGGCCACAAGAAACCAGCAAACAAGGGCAAAGGGCAGCCGCGTGCAAAACGAACAACACAGAAACGTGCCGCCCAAAAGAAAGCCCAGGGGAAACGACTCTTTGGCGTCGTCTTAATTGCCGTGCTCCTCATCGCCGGCCTCTTTGCTTACCCTTATCTAACACCAGCCCCTGCAGTGGTCCACCCCGCAAATACGAGCCAGCTTGACCCGGCTGTAGATGCGCTCCTGAAACCGCTCCTGGAAAAAGCAGCCAACACACCGCGTGAGGCAAACGTGCACGGTGAACTGGGCCTTGCCTACGAAGCCAATGGCCTGTGGCAGGAAGCTGCCAAAAGCTATGGCAATGCACTCAAACTCGATAGTAAAGACACCAACTGGCAATTACACAAAGCAATTGTAGACCGGCAGGCCGGCGATTTTGAGGGCGCATTGGCAGGACTACAGTCTTTGGCAAACCGCGCTCCGAACACTGCAGTGATCCAAAATCACTACGGGGAAGCACTACTCGAAGCCGGTGACATGAAAACTGCAGAAGAAACGTTCAGAACACTGGTACAGCTCTCTCCAGGCAGCGCACAAGGCTACGTTGGGCTTGGCGACATCATGATTCAGCAAGGTGCAGGAGAAGCAGCCGTCCAGGTTTTGGAGCAGGCCGTTGAACGCGACCCAGGTTATAAACAGGCGCAATACCTGCTCGGGCGGGCATACAGCATGACCGGACGGGAAGCAGAAGCAGCAGTCGCGCTTGCAAGAGGTGTGGACGCAAAAATTCAATACCTGCCAGACGGACTCTCTCAAAAAATTGCGGCATACACGGTAAATGTCAGTGGCCGCATCAGCCAGGCAAGTACGCTATTGAATACGGGCAATCCGCAGCAGGCTGCGCAATTACTTGAGGAGTCTTACATCTATCATAATAGCAATGTGATGCTGCTCAATACGCTGGCATCTGCGTACCTTAAAACACGCCGGCTTGAAGATGCTCACCGCCTGTTAAACCGGGCGCGCGAACTGGATGAAAACCAGTTTTTCACATACCTCAACCTATACAGTTGGGCCTTGCGTTCAGGAAAAATGGAAGACGCATTGCGCTATGCAGACGAATCCATCCAGCGGGCACCAGAGCGCGATGATACACACCTCGCCCGTGCGCAGGCCCTTACCGAACTCAGCCGGCTTGACGAAGCATTGGAAAGCGCTGAGCATGCCCTTGCAATAGACGGCAACAAAGCCGGCAACCATGGCCTCGTTGCCGACATCAACTTCAAACAGGGAAACCTCGAAACAGCAGCAACGCATTTTGAGCATGCACTCTCGCTGAATACGAACCTGTTACCGGCATTGGTTGGCCTTGCCGGAATTAAGATGCAACAATCTGCAACAGCCGAAGCCCGGCAACTGCTACAACGCGCACAACAAATTGCCCCGAGCCATCCGCGTGTCCAACAACTTGCCACCCAGCTAAGTAACACCAGATGAACCACCCTGTATCTCTTCACCATCTGATTTACCAGCGTTGCTTCATTCTGTTACTGGTTTGCACCGCCTGCCAATCACCCACAGCAGACCAACCAGTTGTGTCAGCACCCGATTGGTTCGAAGAAATTGCGGCTTCAGCCGGCATCGACTTCACCCATGTGCGCACCACAGCCTCCCAGTTCTATTTACCTGAAATCATGGCCGGGGGCGTTGCTTGGTTAGATATAGATAATGACGGATGGATGGATCTCTATCTCATCCAGGGTGGAGACATCGAATCGGAAGCAACACAGCCTGGCAACAAGTTGTACAGGAATATTAACGGCGAGCGGTTTGAAGACATCACAACACAGGCCGGCGTCGGAGATACCGGTTACGGCATGGGTGCCGCTGCAGGCGACTTTGACAATGATGGAGATACGGACCTGTACGTCACCAATATCGGCCCCAATGTGCTTTACCGGAATAATGGCGACGGTACGTTTTCTGATGTATCAAGCCAGTATGGTGTAGACCATGCCGGCTGGGGGAGCAGTGCTGTGTTTGCTGATTACGACGGTGATGGGTGGGCAGACCTGTACGTTGTCAATTACATCAACTGGGCACCAACCCGGGAGCTTGAATGTTTTTCTGGCGGTACAGGGCGCGATTATTGTCACCCGGACAACTACCGCGCGCCGGCAGTTGACGTGCTCTACAAAAACAATAGAGGCCAGCGCTTTGATAATGTATCGCGCTCAGCAGGTATTGCCGGTGTTGCAGCAAACGGCCTCGGTATTGTACCCGGCGATTTCAACAGTGATGGACACCTCGATTTCTACGTCGCAAATGATGGCAATCCCAATCAATTATGGATCAACAATGCAGACGGCACTTTCGAGGACAAGGGACTGCTTTCGGGCACGGCAGTTAACCGGCAGGGTACAGCAGAAGCCGGCATGGGTGTCGCAGCATTTGACCTCGAACACGATGGTGACCTCGATCTTTTCCTCACCCATCTCCGAGATGAGTCGAACACCCTCTACCGCAATGACAATGGGAATTTCCAGGATGTAACCCTGGCCTCCAGCCTGTCATCCTCAAGCCTACCCTACACCGGCTTTGGTCTCGGTGTTGCTGATTTCAACAACGATGGACATCTGGATATCTATGTAGCCAATGGCAAAGTGGGCCGCGGCACGGCTCCTGCCACCATAGATCCTTTTGCTGAACCTAATCAGTTGTACAGCGGCAAAGGAAATGGGCAATTCGACGAAGTACAACCTGCGGGTGGGCTTGCTGCCCTTCCTGTTGCAACAAGCCGCGGTACTGCCCTTGCCGATTTCAATAACGATGGCTACCTCGACCTTGCCATTGTCAATAGCCAGGAACAGGTACACCTGCTGCGTAATCTGGGATCAACAACCAGTAATTGGATGGGTTTTATGCCTGTGCCGGCTGCTGGCGTTCGTGTAAAACTGGAGATGCATGATGGCGCGTTTTACGGGTATGCACAACCAGGTGGAAGCTATCAGTCCAGCAACGACCCCAGGGTACATTTTGGTTTACCTTCGACAGCACAAGTATCACGTGCTGTGATTACGTGGCCTGATGGCACCGAACTGCGTATAGATGCTCCGGCTACAAATCAATACCACACAGTACAAAAACCCTGAACGTTCACCCGCGCCTGTCACTCGACGAGAATCACGGGCTCAACCCATACGCGGCCGCCTGTTTCCAATCGGTACATATAGAGTCCGGGTGCTGCATCTGCGGCATTGAATGTTTCACGATACCGGCCGGCTTTTCGGGTCCCACTGACAAGCGTCTTGACCAGCTTACCAGACGCATCGTATATCGTCAACCGCACTCGGGTTCGCTTTGGTATGGCGTATTCGATAGTAGTAGCTGCGGTGTATGGATCAGGATAACTACTCACAGCATAGGCCTTGGGTGCCGGCAGGGTTGCTTCAACTACTTCAGAATAGGTAGCCGATCCGTCAAAACTGACCTGTTTTAGCCGGTACATTACCTGGGCGGCGTCTGTGATGTCACCTTCGTCGTAATAAGCATAGGTTTGCAAGGTATCTGTAGTACCGCCTCCAGTGACAAAAGCCAGCGTCATCCATGGGCGCAATCCTTTGCTATGGGTTCGGATGGCGCGCTCCACCTCAAACCGGGCATTGTTCAGTTCGGTTAACGTAGCCCAATGAATGGCCATTGCGCCATTTTCAAATGAGGCCTCAAAAGACTCCAGGTTCAGTTCGTAGGCAGCCGGCTGTTTGTCATGCGTTACCGCAAGTTCAATACTGGAATCAATAGCCGTTTGAGCAAAAACCAGGGCAGGATAACAGGCCAGCAACAGCAGCAGGCCCATCCGCGTGAGTTGTGTATACATGGGTGTCAGATTTTTGGTGTACGCTACCCGGACATGATTAGCAATAGCCCGAAGAGAAGAGATATCAATAAGAAGCGCAGCTGGTACAGGGTCGAAGGGAGTTAGACAAGAAGTGACCCTGTAGCCTGGTCAGGGTAAAAGGGTTCAAAATGAAAATTAAGAACTGATTTAAATGCCGAGTTTCGATTGCCGATTGTTATTTACTAAAAAACCAATCTACAGATCTTGCGTACAGTGCGCGAATCAGGATATGGTGTATCACAGCGTTAGAGGTGTCTGCTCTTTGAATTGGTGCAAGGCCAGTTCCCTGTATAATCCGTCAACTGCAAACAGGCTTTCGTGCCGGCCTTCCTGGACAATTTTCCCATCCTGAATAACCAGAATCCGGTCTGCATGCTGCACCGTTGAGAGGCGGTGTGCAATGATGAACGTCGTCCGGTTTAACATCAGGCGATCTAGTGCTTCCTGCACCATTGCCTCAGATGTCGAGTCGAGCGAACTTGTTGCTTCGTCGAGCAACAGAATCCTGGCATCTCGCAGTACAGCACGTGCTATGGCAATGCGCTGTTTCTGTCCGCCACTTAGTTTGGTGCCCCGTTCGCCCACAATGGTATCGTAGCCATCAGGCAATTCCTGGATAAACGCATGGGCATTGGCTGCAACCGCCGCCGCTTCAATTTCATCCGGCGAGGCACCAAGCCGGCCATACTGGATGTTTTCACGAACAGACAAATTGAACAGTTGCACGTCTTGTGAAACCACCGCAATTTGATCGCGCAGGGAATGCAGGGTAACCTCGGCAATATCCGAGCCATCGATACGCACATGCCCATTATCAGGGTCGTAGAAGCGAGGAATGAGGTTTAGCAGGGTTGTTTTTCCGGCGCCACTGGGCCCTACCAGGGCAATAGTTTCCCCCGCCTTTACCTCAATATTGATGTCACTCAGGATGACATGCTCGTTATCATACCCAAAGGTCACTTCATCAAATGTAACGTGCCCTTCGATGTCTTGCAGTACTGCGGCATCAGGTGCATTGTGTGTATCCGGCGCGGTGTCGATGAGTTCAAACAACCGTTCGGAAGCGCCGGCCGCGCTGTTAAATGACGTGTAGAGTTGCGACATCCCGCCGACGGTGCGGGCAATATTGAAGGCATAGAATACAAAAGCTACAAGGTCACCCGATGTCAGCCGGCCTTCAAGTACCGAGATCCCCCCAAACCAGAAAAGGCCGATGAGGGCCATCATAAAGACCATCCCAACGGTTGACCAAAAAATACTGCTGACCCAGAGCCGGCGCAGTGCGGTGTCGAACAAGTTCTCAACAGCACCCCCGTAGCGCTTATTTTCGTATTCCTCCCGCGCAAAAGCTTTCACGACCCGGATTGAGGAAAGCGATTCTTCAGCAATCGCTGTGCTATCGGCAAGTCGGTCTTGTACAGCGCGCGACAGCTTCCGGATTTTGCGCCCAAAATACTGCGCCATCAACATGATGGGTGGTATTGTAATGCCAATGATGAGGCTCATCTGCCAGTCGAGCACAATCATCAATACAACCGAGCCGATCATCATCATGCTCAGCCGAACCAGTTCAACAAATGATGTGGTTACGGCTGTGCGCACCGTACCCACATCATTGGTAAGGCGAGACGTCAGGTCGCCGGTTCGCTGGTTGGAAAAAAACCGCAAGTCGAGGTCTTGTAAATGGCTGTAAAGGCGCTTTCGCAAATCGGTGACCAGCCGCTCACCGGTCCACTCGATCATATAATAGCCGGCAAAACCAACAACAGCCTGGGCAACAAACAGCACAAGCAACAGTAGCGTGAGCCTGTCTAGCATACCGCGGTTGGCCTGCTCGAAAACGGCATCAACCATGGTACGCATACCCATCGGCAGTACAAGCCAAACGGATGCAGTAAGCAATGACAGGGTTAGCGCAAGAAATAGCCGGCCACGGTAAGGACGCGTCAGGCTAAAAATCCGTCCCAATGCCTCCAGTAATTTTTTCGGTGGCCTTTTCTCTTCCTCTTCGCGCCTTTTATTTTCCATTAATTATGGACAGTCAGTTTGTTGAGCGAACACAGCATTTGCCGGCAGCAAATCGACGAACTTTTTGAAGGGTTGAAAGAACCTTACCCCATTCTGACGTTCAACGTTCCTCTGCATCCCATCTAGCCAAACAAATACCAACGACCGCGTTAATCAAACGACCGGTCCAATGCTTTCTCATTGAAAACACCATCGCTGAAAAGCCATTAATGTCTGAACTTTATCTTGTTTTTTTCTGCTGTAGGCAAGTTGGAGTACACAATATCTGGATACAATTCCCGGTTCTTGTTACCTTTTAGTGCAATTGGAGGAAAGCCGCAGAATTGCGCGCAAAAATTGCAAACAAGTGCCGCTTCCTGCAAACTTCTGCGGCTAAACGGAGTGTTAAAGAAGCTTCCCGAAAATTTTTGATCTATTATCGTAGCCTGACGCCTTCAATTTATACCACAGTAAAAGATCGTCGAGTCATGTTTACGATACGCAGTCTGTCCAATCCGAGACGACGAAGAAATTTGAAAGAGGATTTTTGGGAAGCAATCCTCATTGAATTTAAAAAGCTTTCAGACGTTAACCTTGCTTACCCGACCCAGCAGTTGTTAAACAACTTGCACAAAGGCGAACAAGGTTATGCTCCGGACGATAAAGAAACCGCGCTTCCTCAGGCGCAAAATCCTCTTCCGGCCATCTGGCTCAAACCCGTATAGACCAATACCTTGTACGCTACCCAACAACCATCACGCATAGAAGCAATGGCTTTTACTTCTACAGACTTCGTCTCAGCAACAGACATTGAAGATGACGACCTTGATGATGGGTTTGACCTCGATGACGATGATGATTTCTTCGATGATGACGACTTAGATGATGATCTGGAGTTTGATGACGATGAGGACGAGGAAGATGACGACGATGATGATTTCTTCGACGATGAGGACCTCGAAGAAATAGAGTTTGACGATGATGATGACCTCTTTGATGACGAAGATCTCGAAGACTACGAATTTGAGGATGATGACGATGATCTTTTTGACGACGATGACCTAGACGACGACCTGGACATCGACGATGAGGATGATTTCTTTGAAGAAGAAGACCTCGAAGACTTTGAATTTGAGGAGGAAGATGACCTCTTCGAAGATGATGACCTGGAGGATGATCTTGGGAATTTGGATGACGACCTCGAAGAAGATGAGCGACTGACTGACGACGATGACCTGGATGACGACCTGGACATCGACGATGAGGATGATTTCTTTGAAGAGGATGAGGATCTGTTGATTTAGTTTATCCTGCCTCTGCCCAACAAATTTTTAGCGTACGCTATTCCCTGTTAACACCATATCTGTGCAATCCAATTCCACAGGTTGGCTGATTGCAAATATTTTTGCATAAACGCCAAAATTTTAAATCCCGCCCGAAAGCCTTACTTTCTACGAACTTTTGTTTTTTGATCCCACCAATCTAAAGTTCGTATGGGTACCCCTACCGCTGAAGACACCAGCCAAACCGGATTTGTAAACCGGATGCTTGGCCGCATTGAGGTAATTGGCAACAAACTGCCAGATCCCTCAATGTTATTTTTGATTTCCATGCTCATTATATGGGTGCTGTCCGCGTTGCTGGCGCCCGTTTCTTTTACTGACCTCGATCCTCGCACTGGAAACCCGATACAGGTCAACAACCTGTTAACAGGGTCGGCACTCACCACGTTTATGTCCCAGATGGTGACCATCTTTACGGGATTTGCACCGCTAGGCGTAGTGCTCGTCGCAATGCTTGGTGTAGGCGTTGCAGATGAAGCCGGCTTTTTCAATACCGGCATTAAACTGATGCTCGGACGCACAGCCAAATGGCTGCTTACCCCGGTCATCATTTTGGTTGGCCTACTAAGCCATAGCGCGATTGACGCAGGTTATGTACTCGTTATTCCCCTTGGTGGTATCATATTCCATGCTGCGGGCCGACACCCGATTGCTGGTATTGCGGCCGCATTTGCCGGTGTATCCGGTGGCTTTAGCGCCAACCCCGTACCCTCCGCCCTCGACCCGCTTTTGCAGGGTTTCACCCAGCCGGCTGCCCAAATCATTAACCCGGAAGTTCTGGTAAACCCGCTTGGCAACTACTTCTTTACCGCCATTTCCAGCATCCTGATCATTTGCCTCGGTTGGGTTATCACAGATAAGCTCATCGAACCGCGCCTCAACAGAACCACCAAGGTTGATGAGGATATGGAAGAAGCTGATGACATGAGCACCATCGAACCGCAAGAACGGAAAGCCTTCCGCTTTGCCTCGCTGGCTTTGTTGATTGGCCTCGGCTTGCTGATTGCCAGCCTTGTGCCGGAAGAGTCACCTTTCCGTGATGCCAATGGATCGCTCAACTCGTTTGCGGCACCGATCATGCAATCGATTGTCCCGCTGATCTTCCTCCTCTTCCTCATACCCGGTGTGGTATACGGGTACATTGCCGGCAAATTCAAGTCCTCCAAAGACATGGTCGACGCCATGACCAAGTCGATGAACGGCATGTCGTACTACATTGTAATGGCGTTCTTCTGTGCCTTGTTTGTGTATGCATTCGGACAGTCGAACATCGGCGCCTTGCTCGCCGTGAAAGGTGCAACCTTGCTCAAGGCCCTGGCACTGCCGGGATGGATGACGATCATTGGTATCATTTTCCTCACCGCTTTTGTGAACTTGTTTGTTGGCTCAGCTTCAGCCAAGTGGGCGCTGCTGGCTCCTATTTTTGTGCCGATGCTTATGCAGGTAGGCATTTCACCTGAACTAACACAGGCTGCCTATCGCGTAGGAGACTCGTCCTCAAACATCATCACACCGCTCATGCCTTACTTCCCACTGGTTGTTGTCTACTGTCAGCGCTATTTCAAAAAGACAGGCATTGGCACGCTTACCTCGATCATGTTGCCCTATTGCATCATCTTCCTGGTTGTGTGGTCGCTGTTCCTTATCCTATACTGGAGCCTCGGAATACCCCTCGGACTGGGTGCTTTCTATGTTTATCCCGCTCCATAAGGCATAACATATTGATACAAAAAAGGGATGCTGAATTGTTTTCAGCATCCCTTTTTACATTTTGTACTTTTGCCAGGTTAGACTTTCGACAGCGGCACCGGCTTTATCGACAACATATGCCGGCGAAAAATCTCATATCCAATTTTATCAAGCGCCTTGGACCAGGGCATCCACTCTACTTTTTCAATCTGCTCTTCAGCCTGCGGCACAAAGCTGCGTTCTGGCGTTTCCATCTGGTACCAGTAAGTGGTTTTGACCTTGTACTTGTTCTTTCGCGGATAGCCGTGCACGGTTGTCCCCAAAGGGCTAACCATGGCTAGTTTTTTGATGCCCACTTCTTCCCGTACTTCGCGGAGCGCACATTCCTCAATGGACTCGCCATCATCAAGTTTGCCTTTTGGCAGATCCCATACCCCTTTCCGGAAAATCATCAATACTTCGGGCTCCTTGTTACCTTCGCGCATCACAAAGCCGCCACCAGCAACCACTTCAGACGGCGGCAGGTAGGGATCAATGTTCAAGATAGCCTCCGGCGCAATATCACCTGCTTTTACCCTTCGCCCTTTCTTGTCTGCTGGTTTATACGATGTTTTATAGCCCTGAATAACCAGGATCAATTCTTTGCATGCCTTCGAAGCATCTGCAAAACTGGTATACAATTCAGCACGGGAAAGTCCCTTCCGCCTGATTTTGTCGAGTTGATCAGTAGTGGTACAATAAAAGAGTAACATGCAAAAAACGTAAACACAGCGCGATGAAATGCCAGCACAAACATAAACAATTCGCCTAACCAAAATGCGAATGTCCTGACAAAGAACGGTTTATTCTCGTAATACGGGGTTGTTTCTAAAGTTTCAGCAGCCAGTCAGCATTCTTTAGCCATCCCATCCAATCAATATAAGCGTATGACCTACCAGTTTAACCATTCGATAACAACAGGCGTACCCGCCGGCGCAGCTTCCAGTGCCTGTGGCAAATGAAAAATACAGTTCGCCCGCACTACGGAGGCATATAGATTGGAAGCCTGGGGACCCGTATCTTCTACATAAAGCTGCCCGTCATCGCCAAAGGTGGCGATACCGCGCGCAAAGAAATGTAATCCGGCCACCTTCCTTGTTTCTCTCAACAATAACGCCGGGTGCAAAGGGCGCCGATGCATGGTTCTGCCCAACATAGCAGCAAGCGCCGGCCTTACGTATTGCTCAAAACACATGGCCGAGGAAACAGGATTACCCGGTAAGCCGAAAACTGGCTTGCCCTGCAATTGGCCAAATGCAAGGGGCTTCCCGGGGCGTTGTTTAACCTTCCAGAACAACAACGACATCCCAAACTCATCCAGGACATCTTTAACAAGGTCGTAATCCCCTACAGATACACCGCCGGCAAAAATCAACACGTCTGCCTCCAGGGCCTTTTCTATTGCAGTTGCAATACTATCGCGGTTGTCACGCGCCAGCAGCGCCGGTAGCCCAATACCGCCGGCGGCTTCCACCTGAGCCCGCAAAGCTGCACCACTCGAATTTCTGATTTTACCGGGCATCAGGGGCTCGCCTGGGGCAACCAATTCGTCCCCTGTTGCAATAACTGCGCATACGGGAGGCTTGTATACGTCGATACTGCTATACCCGAGAGTAGCCAACATGCCGATGACCGGCGGCGTGATGAGTTGGCCAGCGTTAAATACCAGGGCTCCTTCGCTTACATCCTGGCCGGCCGGGCGTACATGCTGCCCGGATGTCGGTGCACGATTAAATGTGACCGCATCCCCCACAGTAGCATCCACCCATTCGATCGGCGCGACGGCATCTGCCCCTTCCGGAAAAGCAGCGCCGGTCATTATTTTCATGCAAGTCCCGGATGTAATCACATTTTGAGACACCACACCGGCCGGAATTTGGTCGATTTCTCGAAGGGTTACCGGCAACTCTGCCATGTCTGCTGACCGGACCGCATACCCATCCATCGCTGAATTAGCAAAGGGTGGAATTGCATCGCGACTTACAATATCCTCGGCCAACGTCATTCCCAGTGCCTCTTCAAAAGGAACTGTAACTACAGGCTGCCGCACAAGGATATTTGTGATCATTGCACGCGCCTGATCTACTGGTATAAAGACCTCCATAACCCTGCTAACTTAGTGCACATTTGATGGTGGATAACTTGCGAGAAACGGTGGGTATCCTCACATTATCGTGGAAAGTTTTCAACCCCTGTGAATGAACGTGAATAACTTGGCATTTTCCCACCAGTCATACAGTTCTATTCACACTGTTAGAACTGGTGCATAGCCGGCGAAGTTTTCCACGGGCCATTTGTGGACGGGCGTGAACAAGTGGACAAATCCAAACAAGGGGCAGCGGAGTTTCAAAACAAGGACCCGATTTTTCCCACACTGTTGAAAAAGCTGAGGAAAACTCGCACGTATTCCACAATCGCTGGTGGACAACCGTGAATAACTCAGTCATCCACTTTTCA
>JBCCIM010000135.1 GCA_039111535.1 Bacteroidota bacterium
CGCTGAAAGCTTCGCGATCATCATGCTGTTCGTGTTTGCCGGTGTTGCCTGCTACTACGGTTACCAGTTGTGGTTGAAGGCGACGCTGGCTGGTCACACGACAGACACCTACCTTGCACCGCCGAAAATGGTGACCCATGCGCCCGTGTGGGTGGGTAGTGCGCTACTCATGCTGCAGGGTGCTGTTCAACTCTACCGCGTGTGGGCCGACGACGAGTCGACCCAAGGGACGCACCCATAGAGACGGTACTCATCCTCGTCGCGCTCTTGGCGCTGCTGCTGATTCGCACGCCGGTCGCGATCACGCTGGGCGCGCTCGGGGTAATCTTGCTCGCGCTAAAGGGTTTTCCACTCGTTGCGGTTCCGCAGCGATTGCACGGCTCTATGGACAGTTTCGAACTGTTGGCTGTGCCGATGTTCCTGCTGATGTCCAATGTGCTGCTCAAAGGTGGTGTCGGGCGGGATCTGTACGCGGCCGTGCAGAGCTGGGTAGGTCATTGGCCCGGCGGACTCGGCGTTGCAACCATACTCTCGTGCACGTTGTTTTCAGCTATCTCCGGCTCATCGGTTGCAACCGCTGCAACCATCGGCACCGTGGCCATCCCCGAGATGTCGCAGCGCGGCTACGACAAACCCTTTGTCTACGGCATGTTGGCTGCAGGGGGGACACTGGGCATTCTGATACCGCCATCGATACCGTTGATTATTTACGGTGTGGTTACAGAGAGTTCCATTCCGACCTTGTTTCTCGCTGGTGTCGGCCCTGGGCTCTTCCTGGCCTTTGCGTTCATCGTCTACGGCGTCTTGTTCTCGCGGTTCTCCGGCGCCTACCTTGCGATACCGCGCGCGACGTGGGGCGAACGCGCGCGTGCGTCTTTGTTGGCTTTGCCATGATATCGCGCCCAGGGACCGGAATGAGCGAGCCGTTGTGTGCAACGCAGTTCTCGGTTTCAGTCTGTGGCACCGGCAGCTTGTAGTAGCTCGCCAGTTCCATGTCACCATCCTGGCCAATACGGAAGATGGCATTGGCACCCCAAGTGGCTGGATCTGTGGACCGGCAGCGCGGTGCCCTGCCGCCACCCCATTCATCTGTAAAAACGACAACATCACCGTCGTTGTTAAAGGTAGCTGAATGCCAGTAGGCAAAGTTCGGGTCAACCCGTTCACTAATCCGACGGGGGTTTGCGGCATCTGAGATATCGAGAAGGATACCGTTTCCAGAGCATGCCCCACCCGCGAGGCCAATACCGGGATACGCGGTGATATCGTGGCAACGATTGGTGATCCGCGTGGACTGCGTGCCCTCCCCATGGTTGCCTCCTTGCCATAATCCGTCGATCTGGCCTTCTTCGTTGGCAAAGATACGTGGCATGTTCACAATCTCGGCCGCAGCCGGATTAGCTAATGGCACTTTCACAACCTCGATCCGGAAAAGTGATGTATTTGGATCTTCGTCGGGGTCTGCGCTGGAGCAACCCGGTAGCTCAGCACCCGGGCGCACCCGACTCGTGCCCTGGATGTAAACGTAGATGTTTTCGGTGTCGCCAGGCTCTGTGACAATTGTGTGCGTGTGTGATCCGCGGCAAGACTGTACGGCGGCCACTTGTGTTGGATTGGCCATGTCCGAAACATCGAAAATGCGCACGCCCCGCATGCGTTCAGCAGAAATCGAATCGGCAACGCCTTCAATCCCACAGTCCAGCCGACCCCGGGTCTCTTGCGCCGACATTACGATCAGATCCCCGTAAACCGACACGTCTCCCTGGCCGCCGGGACAAACCACCGACAGCTCGTAAACGGGGTCTTTCGGGTTACTGATGTCGATGACCTGGAAACCATTGTAGTTTCCCTGGATTAACCGGTTACCCCGGAAGGCCAGATCCGTGTTATTGAACCGCCGGTCAGCTTGCCTGTCAGGGTTGAAGAAGCCTTCAGCCCGCGGGATCGCTGCGAGAAGTTCGAGGCCGCTGATTGCGGTCTCAGCATCTGCCCAGCCGGCACCAAGTCCGATCCGCGGATCGTTTGGGTCCCAGTCGAGGCTGGGAGGGCTCGGCGCAACTGGTGGCTGCGGCGCGGCGTTGGGTATCTCTGCAACGTCTGTCTCCTGCGCCTTGGCGTCCATGTTGATGAACACGGTAGCGACCAGTGCCGCCATAACCAGGAGGCCACGGCCCCATACATGACCGAAGTCCTTCATAGTATACCTCTCCTTGGGTTGAAGTTTAAATTTGCAATGGGGTGATGCCGTTTTACAGGCTTGTGGGTGCTTGTTAGCGCAACGCCTCCAGGAGCGCGCGCATCCGATTAATTTCCATTTGCTGATCCGAGTCGACCTCTTCGGCAAACTGGAAGATTGTTGACTCCTGCGCTGCACCAGCACTATTGAACAGGGTTTCCACCATATCGATGGCCCCCTGATGATGCTGTATCATCCCCTCGAGGAAGAGCCGGTCGAATACGGTCCCACGGGCCTGCGAGAGGGCTTCCATCTGCTCCTCGGTAAGCATGCCGGGCATCACATGGAGTCCGCCTACCATGTCAGGGTGCATACCGCCGTGGTGCATTGCGCCCATTGGCATCTCGATGGATTGTCCCCGCTCGGTGAGCCACACCTCCATCAATTTGATCTCGTCTCGCTGCGAAATTTCCATGCGCAATGCCATCTGACGGACGGCATTGGTTGCAGCATATTTATGGACGAGCGCTGTCATCTGGAGCGCTTGCTGATGATGCGGGATCATGCCTTGCATGAAAAGGACATCTGCTTCCGTATATGCCACGCCGGCGACATTATCGAGCTCCTCAAGCGCAAAGACACTACTAGCCTCACCGGGAGCACCCGGTTGGACAACACGCGGACCGTCAGTCGGCGCCGGCATGGACGCATCTTTCGAGCCACTGCATGCCGCGACTGCGCCCACTGACAGGAAAAGCATGACATACGATATAGCGCGATTCAATATAGTTCGGTGTTTGGTACGCGCAGCGTCTGTCATGTTGATTGTATTACGTATAGCAGATTGAGAATTAGCTATGATCAGAGCCCGTTCCCGCTACGGTGGGGAAGTTTAGAAAAACGAATCGAATATACTAAATTTACAGGATAACGAATCAATCAGCGAGCCGCTCGTCGCAAAAGGGGTTAGCATGCTGTAGCCAGGTGTCGGCGGTTACTAATACGCCCACCTTTCGATCATCGAGCATAGACGGACAGCCGATTGGATGTCCCAGACCCACCGGCTTGCGTCGCCCCCGCAAGCACAAACACTTCCTCGCCCACCGTCACAGCCCCAAGGCCGTGACGCGGCACCGGCATGTCAGCAATCGATGACCAAGCATCGGTAGCCGGGTCGTACATCCAACACTCGCTGTACACGCCCCCACCAGTATTATTGAAAAACTCTCCGCCAAATACGTACAGACGCCCTTCCAGTGCTGCTGCTGCGATTCCACCTTGTGCATTCGGCATGGGGGCAAGCATACGCCACTGGCCCGTCACAGGATCAAACACTTCATTGGCAGTAACATTGCCTCCACCAACCACACGGCCACCAACGACATACAGTTTCCCATCGATTACCGCACCGGCTCCACTGTTTCGCCGCGTTGATGCGGCCTGGCCAAACGACACATTCAAAGTTGTAGGATCAAAGACCTGAAGGCTGTCTATATCTCCCTGATCGTTCCAATTGGCATTCTGCGCCCCAACAGGTGCTCGCCCCGAGGCAATGTAGATCTTGCCTCCAATGTACGCCGCAACTGTTTCGGACTGCGGGATGAGCAACTCAGCGACTTTATCCCACGAACCGGTCGTCTCGTCCAATCGGAAAATGTCTTTACTGGCACTCCATTGCCCCCCGTTCGCAACGATGAACCCGCCGATCGAGAAGAGCGCTGTGCCAGTTGACACGAGATAAGGATGATGGCGCGGTGCCGGCAATGAAGGCCCCTGACTCCACCGGTCAGCTGCTGGGTTGTAAATATAGACCCGATCGGAAATGCCCTGATCAGCAGGATCCACGTCCGGACTAAATCCACCCGCCAAATATATTTGACCATTATGCAAAGCAGGATAAACTTCCTGCACCCGATACGGGATGTCCGTCCGGGCCTCCCAGGATTCTTGTAGCGTTTCGGAGGGCTGCGTGTCAGAGTCGACTGTCGTGGCACAGGCAGCAGCGACAATCAGCGAGAAAAACAGAATCCGCATGTAATCACTTTCGTCTGGAGTGTTAAAAACTGAGCAGGCAATAACTCGACTTGATCAGTATAGCGTCTGCACCTGCAATCCGCAAAAGGAATTCCTTGAAAACATCTATTCTAGAAGCTTCGTGAACGATTACGATAGAATTACCGGCTCGTGTGACGGATTTTACCAGCGATGATCGCCAGACCAGCGCGATCAAGTGCCCATTTTGCTAGCGCTATTTCGGCGGGCAGATGCTGATTAATTAAGCACCTTAGAAAGTAAGCTCACATGATTCATTGTGCCACCTGAATGTCAATCCACACCGGAAAGTGATCGCTGACCTCAACATCAAACGCCGGCGGCCGGCGCCACACACCACCATCGACAACCTTTGTGGTACTTGAGGGCAACACATAATCAGCCCGCAACCCCCACGTTGCGGTGTCATCAGGATCTAAGTCAGGAAAGAGCGTGCGCCCCATCGAATCAGCAGAAGGCACGTATGCGCCTTCGATGCGGGGATGCGCTAGCAGAAAGGTACCAATGGGGTCGTCAATGGAAGACCCCTCATCTGGATCAGCATTCAGATCCCCCATCACCACGAACGCAGCACCAGCGGGCAGTCCACCAGGTTGTCCATTGTCATCAACGATATACGACGCATTGTCCAGGTAATCGCCCCAAAAGCGAATTTCATCGTGATTGCGTCGTTTGTTGCGGCCCTCTTCTCCATCAAACGCTGGCGGTGTTGGGTGGCTGGCAAGGATGTGGATTACTTGACCATCAGGTAACCGAACAGGCACATCCCAGTGACTCTTCGAACTCAACCTAAACGCTTCGCCAACAGGCCCTTCGTACCAGAGCTCATCGGTGCCCGGCTGTAGAGGAAGCAACGCATCCGGCATGGCTTGCCAGGGCAAGAGGCGAAACGTGCGCACGGAGTCGTGCATGATTGTTAGACCTTCGCGTACGTAGAGTGCCATACCGTACTGCCCGGGAAACATGCCAAAGCCCCACGCATCCCCACCATATGTTCGCCCTTCAGCAGTTTGCCGCGCTGGTTTGCCATCCGGACCGGGAGCTGGGACCTCGGGAATTGCATCGAGCACTTCAGTACTTCGATCCAAATCATACCCACTGGCGATGCCTGTATTGGTCGGTGCCGTAAACACCTCGTACCGGAGCGCCTTCGCATCAGCTTGCTGTGCACGTTCGAGAAACGTGCGCGCAAATCTGGTAGCATTACTCCCCACCTCATCTCCTTCCTCAAACCCAGGCGTGCCCGGTTGATCGTAGGTAATCTCGTTGATGAGGAGTATGTCCGCTTGAAGCTCCTGCAAAACAGAAGCTGCAGCCTTCAGGCGAGGCTGATCGGGATTCTTCAGGTCTTGTACACGGGTGTCCTCGATGTTGTAAGTAGCGACGCGCAGCGTAGTGGGCGCCGACGGTGTGCAAGAGAAAGAGAGCAAACCGACTACTATGAATAGACAAAGAGAGCAGCCGCGTACTAGTTTTATAATCATTGCGTTCATCGCGATTAATGCTCGTACTGTCGAAAAACGAAGGCAGGTCAGGGAGAATTGGGTACCTATTAATATAGTACGTTCAATCCAGGTTAAGGAAGAAATTACGGTTGGGGAATTAGTCAATACAATAGTGGTTATGCATACTCAACATTGTAATACCCTTTTTTATTCTGTGACAGGCTTCTCATGTAAGCTCTGAGCCGATAAGAAAGATGTGAGGTGCCGTTTATCAACTCCGCCATATATGCTAAGAAGAGTTGCTCATTTACCAGTTACCTATTACCGATAACTCACCCAGATACCATATCCCGGCGCAACCACGCGTATCCCAATCAAGACCGGCGGATTCAGGTGCCCGGTATCACCAGATCCAATGTTAGCTTCGCAATTTCGACAACACACCAGTTAATCGCCTCTTCGGAACGCTCTACGCTTTGCTACAGCATTTTAGGGCAAACTTACCGATAATGTTCTCATTATCCCTCTAAAATAGTAGAAACACAGTATTGCCTTAACATCTAAATAAGCTATTTTACAGCAAAGGACGGTTATAATTAAAGCTTTAGTATCCTAAAAAAGCTCGACACGTGAATACATTTTTAGAATTATGAGCCGGCAGCTTGAATACATTAGTCGCTCTACAAAGAAGTACAAAGAATCCGTAGAGAAACTCTGGGAAACCTATCGCACCGACTTACCCAACAAAGACGAGAGCGTCCTACACGTTGCCAGAGGTGATGTGGAGCCTGAGAGCATTGCTGGGGGGTATGAAAGCCCGCAATTCCATGAATTTGAAGCCATAATCCTGGCAAAGTTGCGCCCAGCCTATTTCATCATTGATGACTTAATCAAGATGAGCAATAGCCCGGTTGAAGAAGATGACGAACTGGTTTGCGCCATTGTAGAGCAGAAAGAAAAACTGGAAAAAATCGCCCGTAGTGTGGGCCGCGTTGACCTCTTCAACCATTGGAGCCAGCGTTACGCCGGTACCGGCTGGCTAATAGACGACAACATAGCTGTAACAAACCGCCATGTAGCACGCATTTTTGCCGAAACGGGATGGGCAGGTAGTTACCGATTCAAGAAAGGGACTTTCAACGAAGAGATGGAAGTACGACTTGACTACGCGCGACAGCATGACTGCGGTATGAAACGGCGTGCAGATGTTCTTGAAGTGCTGTATATCGCAAAAGCCAGAGAAGCCGATATCGCATTTCTTAGGGTAGAAACGAGGGGTGATGTAGAACCAATCCCGTTGCTTGAATGGTCTCCGAGTTCTGGTGCACCTATCGCGGTGATCGGTTATCCTGCCAAGGATGGTGGGCGTAATGATCCTGCACTAATGGAACGCTTATTTGGTGATGTATATGATGTCAAGCGGTTTGCCCCAGGCTATGTTGTAGGAACAGAAGAAAACGGCGTAATAGTAACAAGCGACTACACATCTCTGGGCGGAAATTCAGGGTCACCAGTTATAGACCTCGAGACGGGCAAAGCCGCCGCCCTCCATTTTGCAGGTGCATTTCGTGATGTAAATCATGCTGTTGCCGCCGATATTGTCGCTGCCGCTAGGGCAAGAATTGTCACAAAGATTACTGTTAAAACTCCTAAGAAAGAGCCTTCTTCAGTCAAAACTGCTTTTGAAAATCGCGAGGGGTATCAGGCCAGTTTCTTAGGTGACGGAGAACTTGCAGTGCCGTTACCCAGCCTCGGCCCCTGGGCGTCTGATGTCGCACCCGTTTCGGACGATGAAAATAATATTCTTAAGTACCGCCACTTCTCCGTTTTCCAATCCGCAACGAGACGTTTACCGCTTATGACAGCGGTTAATATAGATGGAGAAAAAGCATTCAAACTTAAGCGGAAGGGAAGTTGGCGTCTCGACAAACGTATTGCAAAAACACATCAAGTTGGCAATGCCATCTACGTCAATAATCCGCTTGACAAAGGGCACTTGGTCCGCAGAATGGACCCGGGCTGGGGTAAAACCCAGAAAGAAGCGATGGAAGGCGAAACAGACACCTTCCATTATACGGTCTGTGCGCCACAGCACTCAAACCTAAACCAAAGAGAATGGCTGGGCCTTGAAGACTATATCCTTGAAGCCACCAGGACAAAAGGTTTCAAGGCTAGCGTATTTACCGGTCCTGTATTCAGAGACGAGGACAAAACACTCCGTAACCAACCCGGTGCCGAGGACATAGCAATCCCAGAAGAATTCTGGAAAATAGCGGTAATAGTGAATGCGGAAACAGGGAAACTGAGCGCAACTGGATACATCCTCTCCCATGGTAAAATGATTCGTAATCTTACAGAGGCTGCCTTTGTCTACGGAGAATACGAAACCTACCAGGTGCAAATCGCCAAAATAGAATCAGAAACCGGGCTAGACTTTGGAAAATTGCGAGATGCCGACCCGCTCGGCCCGGTCCTCGATGTTGAAGCACCGTTCGATGCGGTCATACGCCGCATCTCAGGCCCAGACACTCTTAAGCTCGCATAGGTACATATGTCTTTTGACAATTTAAGCGACCGTTTTCTGAAAGATGCTGCTGTCTTTGGGCCTAGCGCTTTGGACGAGCACATAGAGCGCCTGGCCAAACTTATTAAGGCAGGCAAAGGCCCGACAAGAAAAGAGGGAGAGACGCTCCTCAAGCAACTGCGTGGCGAGCGTTGTTTCAAGGCCATGCTCAGTGTGGCATCGTTGCTCGGCAACAATTTGTCAGCAATGGGACGCATTTATCAGGCACAAGCTCTGATAGAACAAGAAAATGATGACCGACTTAACCTTGTACGCGATAATCTCAAGCAAATTCAGCAAGACCTTCAAGCAGGCAAACTGGATAGAGATTTTCATGGCATTCCAACACAACAGAAGGAGGCTCGACGAAAAATACGCAGTGAAACTTTAGGCCTATTAGGCCGGCTCTATAAGCAAGAATTTGTATCTGCACATGCGCGGGGTGAAAAAGACGAGGCTGCACAACACCTCAGAGATTCCATGTTTTATCACCAACAAGGTTTTGAACTTAACGAAGCATGGCATGGCGCTAATCTTGTAGCACTTGCATGGCGCGCAGATCAAGAAAACATCGCACTGGGCCGGCTAAAAAAAGCTGCAGTGATCGCAGTTGAACTTGAGAATAAGTTGAGCCCTGCAGAGTCGCTCAGTCCATGGAAGCTCGCAGCACTGGCACAGGCCAAAATGGCATTGGGGCGATGGGATGAAGGCCTGACACTTTATCGACGCTATCTTCAAACGCTCCAGACCTTTGCTGGAGCTGGGGCAGCGTTCATTTTAATGGGCGATCTGCGGCAGCTTCAAGAAATATGGAAAATAGACCAAGAAGGTGAAGGCCCACGGCTTTCAATCCTTCACGAACTTTCCCAACGCATATTAACACACCCAGACGGTTCAGTCGAACTGACTTCTGATACCCTTCAAAGCTTTACGACTGAAGCAGACTCACCCTCTTTTAACACTTCCTATCAGCCCGAGGCGATATTTGATGATGATCGAAACATGTACCTCTACTCAGTACTGGAAGACCTCAGTTGTCAGGCCAAGGCTATTTGTCGCGTGCGCGACAGATCGGCTAACCTGAGACAAAAGGGAGGTACAGGTTTCCTTGTACATGGAGAAGCAATTGGGGCTTCACACAACGGCCCCGTTCTAGTTACAGCCGCCCATGTTTTGGCTACTGAAGAAGTCTATGAGGCAGGAACCCTTGTAGCCAATGAGGCTGAAGTCTTTTTTGAGACCTGGAAAGAAAGCGAAGCAGATTGCACATTCTCGATAGGCAAATGTATATGGGAATCTCCACCGCATGCATATGACGTTTCGGTATGGCATGTAAAAGATCTCCCTCAAGACGCCCAAGTTGTTGATGTATACCAAAAAGCCAATCCCTATCCCCGCCCAAACAACAATACGAATCAGTATTTTGGCACAGTCGTACCTATAGGTCATCCAGGTGGCCGCAGTCTTACTTGGACACTTGGAAGTAACGAGGTCCTGGATCACGACCTACATCGAGACCAAGGATCCCCTCGTGTTGTGCACTACAAGGCAAATACAGAAGGAGGAAGTTCAGGATGCCCGGTTTTTGATCGCAGTGGCAAAGTCGTTTCCATCCACCGCGCTTTCACCCGAAACCCAATCCCAGGCAGTCCTAAAAACTATTCTGATGGCTATAGCGCCAATGAAGGGATAGGAATTTACTCTGCTGCGAGGGCATGTAGATCATCAAGAAATATTTAGTTCTTGATGATAAGCCTCCAATCATACAGTGAAAACAGCTCTCTACTTTTCGCATGCAATTTTAACCCCTTAACAGGGCGCTTTCAGCGTCGGTATCCGTTCTTTTAGGATCTGTGCTTGGGAGGATTGCTTTCGTTAGACGGGGAGCAGGGCTTAGACTTCAACAGCTAATTACATCTTCTTAGGTTTTGCATCATGCTAAAATCTAGCATAACAGTGCTGATGCTTTCTCATGTCCTTGCTATGCCGGCACAAGCTCAGTACAGTGACCTACTCCTGAGCGCTGGTCTTGCTAAAGGGGAGGCGGCGACATACCCAAGCATATACTCCTTCAGGCCAAGCAATCCGTATTGGTCAGTATCGCTTCTTCATGGCTTCTCCGCTCAGCCTAAGGTGGGCTTTCGCTATGGCGTCCGTTTCTTCCAAGTAAGCGGGTCAGAGGCAAGTTCAGATTACGTTTTCGTTGGAGATCTGAGGTTTGAGAACAAAGCTAGATTCAAGCATTTTTATCTTGGCATTCCTTTTTATGCGCAGTTCGGTAATGCATCTATGGCTTTCTTTTTTGGTCCTGAGTTCAATGTTCGTTTATCATCGAATAGATCACGTGATATACCTGTTGAACCGGATACAATGCTACCTCGATTACCTGGAGATCGTTTTAGCCGCCTAAACGTGCTCGCAGTCGTAGGCGCACGCATAGGTATAAAACTTGGCGCTCGAAGTTATTTTGTTCAGTTGCGTTACAGCAATGCTACTTCTATATATGGGCTAGCCGGCGTGTATGAAGAAACCATCGGCCTGAGCATTGGGACACGTTTTAAGCTGTAACTTCCTACAACACCACACACAGTGAACCATTCACCCAGGTGTGTTAAATCCCTGAGTGGTTTGTAGTGCTTTTTCACAAGCCTGGCAACATGTCACAATGTGGCTGATCTTTTCGATGGTTGGCAAGAAAGAGAACCTGACTGGCGCATACGACTTGATAAAACCTTCCAGGATCAACTCGCACAAGTCGAGCTATCGCTTCAAGACTTCGATTTCCACGCCTATTCGCACTTCGATTTTGATCATATAGGGGTAGCCAATGAAGTGGAAGGTGCAACGTTGATCATGCAACGTGGTGAATACGATGCAGCTTTTTCCGACAGTGCCAGTGTATTTGGGTATACCCCGGAATTATACAGCACCCTGAAGGAAGGAGAGCAGATCATCATTGATGGTGAACATGATGTTTTTGTGGACGCCAGCGTACGCTTGCTGCCGGCTTTTGGGCACACCCCCGGCCACCAGGTACTCTATGTTGAGTTGCCACAGACAGGTCCAGTTATCCTCGCAGGAGACCTCTATGTATTCCGCGTGGGTCGTGAACAACGGCGTGTACTTCCCATTGATAATGACTCAAATCAAAGCATCGTATCAATGGAGCGCCTCGAAAAATTTATTGAAGACACTGGTTCTACCCTCTGGATAGGGCACGATATGGCTCAGTACAACCAGGCTGAGACTGCCGCTGATGTCCTTACAATACATTAATATAACGGGTCCGCATTACAACGCCGCTGTCTGTACTAAATTGCTCAAAACAGAACAACGGAAATACGTAGACACGAAAAAACACAGAAAATGCCTCCAATTTCCAAATCGCATAAATAACCCAAACATGCAAAAAGGCACGCGTCAAAGCCTGGCATGTAACTCATTGATTGGCCTGAGCGTAGCACCACACAAATCCCCACGTTAATGGACATTGCCGCTACATGATGATTTCCTCTCGTTCAGAAAAGCATCCATCTTCAGCGGAATCATCGTTGACAACCGACGATAAAGCCACAACTCAAAACCAGCGATTGCCGGCACTTGGCCGTGTATTCCTCTTTTGGATGGGATACCTGGCGATCATTGCTTTGGGCGCACAGCCCAAACTCATGGCACCCGAACAATGGCAACAAATGACATGGGGACTCGTGAGTAGCCTGTTACTACTCCCCCTTGTGCTGCTCTTTGTACGATGGGAGAAAATTTCCTTTCGCCACATAGGAATGAAATTCAATGCAGGAAGTCTTTTGCGTGGCCTTGTCGGCACCCTGATCGGCATAACAATCTTTGGCGTTATTCTCCTGCTCATCGCATTGGCAGCCGGCGCAGGCGCTGTACAATTTGAATTGAATACGGGTTGGCAGCTTGGCGCCGTGGGAGGTATTCTCGCAACGACCTTCGCCCTCTCGTGTATGGAGGAAATTGGATTCAGAGGGTACTCTTTATGCATGATGGTTAATAGCCTCGGGCTTTGGCCGGCACAAATCATTGTTGTCATTGCCTTTGGCCTCTGCCATATCGCTTTTGGCTGGGGCTGGAACGCCGTGCTAATGGGCGTCATACCCGCTGCGCTGCTATTTGGTATGGGTGCCACAGCCTCACGTGGTCTGGCTATGCCCATTGGCTTACACGCCGGCGTTAATCTCGCCCAGTGGGCCATTAGCGAAGACAGAGCCAATCCCGATGGTATTTGGATGCTTATCATCAGTGAAGAGGCGCAATCCTATGTAGCGGCAATCTCGCCCTTCATCAACATTGGCGTTATCTTGCTCGCAACAGGTGCGTTTTGGTACTGGCACAAAACCCGGCCAGTCGAACAACGCAACTAACCGCTTTTCTCGCGCGGTTGTCATCTACAGCACGCACACTTTTCAGACCGCTGGATGAATCATTCGTTTGCCGGCGTAGTTTTGTTGTGCTGCCGCATTGAAACAGTGAAGCATAAAGCCCACTGATCATTCCCGCCTTTTTAATACCATCGACCAAAATGACCAATAACGACGTCTTGCGCCGTGTTCGCTACACTTTTGATTTTGATGACTCAAAAATGATTGCCATCTTTGGCGCAGCAGATCACGTGGTAACGCGGAGCCAGGTCAGCGACTGGTTGAAGAAAGAAGAAGACGAAGCGTATCAGGCGTGCAGCGATACTGAGCTGGCAATTTTCCTGAACGGCTTGATCAACGAGATGCGTGGCAAAAAAGACGGACCGCAACCCATACCAGAGAATCGCCTAACCAACAACCTCATTTTCATGAAGTTGAAAATTGCGCTGAACCTGAAAGCGGATGACGTATTGGAAATTCTCGAGATGGCCAACATCCGCATAAGTAAACATGAGCTAAGCGCCTTTTTTCGCAAACCCGGCAACCGGCATTACCGCACGTGTAAAGACCAGATTCTGCGCAATTTCCTGGCCGGCATGCAGCAGAAGTACCGCGACAATAAGCAAACCTAGCCAATGCCAGCAGGCCAGCTATTCTTTGATCCTGCATCGTCACCCAATCAATCAGGTAGCCTGTCTGGTGGCTCCGCTATAGCATGGAATCATCTGGTAACACTAAAAACCGTTTGGCGTCGGCATTGTATAACAACCTCATGCATCAATGATTTAGAACATCACCGATCATGATCTGACCTAAAAAACCTCAACCCTGCACTTTCATGCGACTATCGGGATATTTGTTGCTCTTTTTTAGTCTTTGCCCAAGTGCGCGTGCACAGCCCGCCTCTTTTCATCTCGAGTCGGGGGTAGCAACAGGTCAGCCTTTTTATCAATGTGGATATGGAACTGTAGGATCAATTACATCGAAAGTCGCGCTGAGCTTTAAAATCGGAGCCACGTTCCCCATCAAGCCATCTTTACAGTTGAACTCGGGAATACGCTATACGCCCTTCTCTTGCAAGGCTACCCTTGTAGCTTTATATAACGACCAAATCGGAATTGCCAGTGGCACACAACAAACAAAACAACATCTCTTAGCCATTCCGCTACATCTAAAAATAGCTCTTGGACGCGGATACCTATTATACGGCCCGGACATTGTTCTACTGGCACATGCACGACAGATGAACACCTGGGAGGAATGGACTACATTCCAATCAGCATCTAGCAATCGCAACAGAGATTTTGCCAGGCTCAATGTGATGTTTTCGCTCGGCGCGGGGCTAGAGTTTCGCCTTCATACGCAAACTGTGTACGTGCAATTGCTCATTAGTCGCGTGGCGTACAGCTACAATGAAAACAAACGTGCTTATGTCTCAGGCTACCAACAGGAACTGTATCTGAGTATGGGAATCCGGCTATAATAAACGGGTGATATCGGAAGCCGAACAATGGACCTGAATTCAACAAAAGATTCTGTTAAGCGCCGGCGATTTCCCTGCTCAATTTTTTGATTGTTTGGGAGGTCGCCCTTCGCAACCGCCCCAGGTTACCCAGCCATGCCGTCCATGCCATGGTTTTGATATTTTTATCACCAAGCGATTTGATATGGCACATGGTTTCGATTCTTTCTGCTGCCTCCAGCTGAAGCTTCAGGTTTGATTGAACGGCCAGTTCAAGCTCAAGCGCTTCAGCATCTTTTACATGGCCATTCTCCCGCAGAATGGCAGCGACCTTTGTCCCTTCCCGCATCAATGCTGTCTCGTTCATCTTTGGATAAGCCTCTGTGCCGTTTTCATCGTTTGCGGACTAACTCTGCATGTGCATCAGGCAGAAGGTCAAACAAGCTAGCTTCCGTTTTCCACTACACCGTCCCTGCCTGGCCAGACTGAATCAAGTCCAGCATCAAGTCCAGCATCACGATCAGATCAAAAAACACGCCCAAAGTAAATTGTCCACATGCCCTAGTGCGCGTAGCTGCCGGCATTAACATCAATCGACGTGCCGGTAGCATGATCTGCCATTCCGCTCGCCAGCAGCACAACCAGTGGCGCGATGTCTGCCGGCTCCGTCAACCGGTTCAGCGCGATGTCATCCCGGACGTAGTCTTCACCATAGGTCTCGATAAAATCTGCCGCCATATCTGTCCGTGTAAACCCAGGCGCAACAACAAAGGCCTTGATCTCATCTTTGCCAAAACCGCGCGCAACTGATTTGGTGAGCGCCACCATGCCGGCTTTAGATGCCGCATAGGTCATATAGTCTGGCTGATCGCCCCGAAAAGCAGCCCTTGAAGCAATGTTAACAATGCGGCCACCACCGTTGACTTGAAAGTGTGTGATGGCGTGCCGTGAAAGGAGTTCAGCCGCCATCAGGTTTACCAGCATGGTGTGTTGCCATCCGGCAAACCACGTTGCTGAATCTGCAGCCATTGGGATTTGCACAGATACACCGGCATTGTTTACCAGTACATCCAGCCGGCCCATTTCTGCAACCACACGTGCAAACAACGCATCACAAGCTTCAGGGTCTGCCAGATTGGCTCGTATCGCAAACGCACCGTTACCCAGCGCTGCAGCCAATGCTTCAGCCGGTGCAGCCGTATTGTTGTAGTGTACCGCCACGCGCGCGCCCGCTTCACCCATCGCCTGCGCAATGGCTTTGCCGATGCCTCGGCTTGCGCCGGTCACCAGTACGGTTTTCCCTGTAAGATCGATGTTCATGTTGCTGCCCGTTTACCTGTACGTCCGGGTCTGCACGGACGTCACCGTACTGTCCACCGGCACAATATCAAATCCAATACGCCCCAAGACCCGATCATCTTCCGTTTTCACGTCGATCCGCCAGGCGCCGGCCTCTACAAAGCGTTTGCGGGTGTATGTCCGGTACCCACCGCGCCGGCCCCCTTCGATGTCCACAGCAATGTGGTCTGTCTGTACCCAGTTGTCTTTCTCTTCATCAAAATGATGCCACGCGTGGTAGATATTGGTCTCCAGCTCAGCCGGCGCATAAATGGCTGCAAACCCAAAGACCGTATCCCCCTCTGCATAATAGAAGCGTTCGTCTGAATCCACCCAGAACTCGTACCACTGGGGCGTCGCATACGCCAGCACAAAATCATCCCCAGACCGCTCAACCCGGCGAAAAACATCCCCTTCCTTCAACGAAAGCGGCACCGGAGGAATCCAGTTCTGCATGTAAAACACGTTCAACATCACAAACAACCCCACCAAAATCGAGGCAATGTAGTACACTGGTCTTTTTCCCTCAAAGATGTTCTTCCGGTCTAGCAGATACAGCATCGCGCCGGTAATCCACAATCCGATCACACAGCTGATAATGAATATACCGTACCCCAGTTGCTTGAAAACAATGGGCAAGAAGAAAATAAAGAAAGAGACACAAGCCAGATAATACAGCGCAAATAGCAGGTACGGATTCAGCAGCCGGCTTTGCAAAAATTCGTTGGCAATCAGCAGGATCACCAGTATGACGATGAAAATCATACTTTCCGAAAAGAGGGATGTGCTCTGCAGGTAGAAAATGAAATAGGCGCTAAAGAGCGCGCCAAGGAAAAATTGAATGACTGCCGGATACCAGGTACGGTATTTCAACAACCAGGGTGTCTGAATTTCGCCACGCTCAACAATCAGCGCAGTAACGATAAGCGTTCCCAGTACGATGATGTAGATCAAAAGCAGGGACGTATCCAGGAGGGCATCAATACGATCAAGCGTTGCGCTATCCCAAGCCACACCTCCAAAAAAGAAGGCAGCAGGGACGTATCGCTGGTACTGCTTGTAAAAGGCAACAGACTTTACGGCGGTGGGGCTTGTACCGGACCAGGCTCTGATGCGGTTTTCCAGTCGATCAAAAAAGCCGGCTTCCTTATCCGGGTTCGGGGGGCCTTCCAATGCTTCCATACACTCCGCATGGGTAAAAACTTAGACGAACAGGCTGGCACCCAATATGCAAAATCCTGCGCTTAAATCTGTACCCTATCCACTCCTCTTGCCGGCATTTTTGCCAGAAATTGGCAATATATCCGGACTTACGCAGCAGAAACTTTCGGCCGGCGCCACAGCGGGACCGACGAACAGGGTTCGCCATACATCAGTTTGCGTGCTACCTGCTGTAGTTTCTGTGTCGCAGTCATGTATGCATCCATAGGCACAACCTTGTTGCCACACCCTTTGATGACCACAATCCGATCCTGGTACTTTGCCCAGTCGACTGATTCGAGGGCCCGCACAAAATGTCCGCGAATCACCGCTTCTTCTTCCCCAAATCCAACCACAAACGCGTGGCCTTCCAGCTTCGAAGCAATCAGCATGTATGCCCAGATGGGTACGATGGCGTCAGCAGAGCAGTGCACAGCAACCACTTTGCCAGCATACACTGCCCAGTCATGGGCCTTTACTTCCGGACGGAAATCTTTCTCTTTGAGGATCAGGCCCTGAAAAAGGAACGGGGCCAGGTCAAATGAAACTACCTCCGGGGTAGCACCATCAACCTGCCAGAGCGCGGCCAGGTCGAACACCTCGATATCACTTTCTGCAACACGGTTTACGATGGGCTCCATAACGTATCTAT
Organism: Bacteroidota bacterium; assembly: GCA_039111535.1. NCBI lineage: Bacteria > Pseudomonadati > Bacteroidota > Bacteroidota bacterium. Next base: position 17,274 of record JBCCIM010000135.1, read on the forward strand.
ATTAAAATGTTTGATACCAGTCAGTAACAACCTGTTCAGCCAACTTCTTGTTTGGCGTAAACCCGCGATGGGTCATGCCGCCGCGGTCAAGGTAGCTCGGCCACTTCCACCAGTAGACCCCTTTTAACCAGTCTACATCCTTTAGTGCTTCAACCATGGCTTTGTAACACCGGGCCTGGTGTTCAGGATTCGCCGGCCCCTGCCGATCTTCCTGATACGGCAATTTCCAGGGCATATTGCTATTCGGATACCCCATCTCTGTGATGAGAATCGGCTTTTTGTACGTGTTGTAGACTTTTTCCATCCGCTGCACAACTGCGCGGGCGCCGGCAAGCAAATCAGCATCGGTGGGTTCGTCTAACTCCGACAACGGGTAGTAGCTGTTAACCCCGATGTAATCGAACGCATCCCAAAACGAGAGGCTTTCAAATTCTTCACCCCAATTCGGTGCATACACCAGTTGGCCGCTGTAGATGGCGCGTAGCTTGTTTGCAAAACCAGACCACCGCGCCTCATCCAGCATGGTGGCTTTGCTCATTTCATTGCCAATACAGAGGATGTCTGCCTCAAAAATTTCGGAGAGCAAGGCGTAATGGGTGATCCAATGCTCATAGTATTCAAAAAACTGCAGCCACTCTTCTTCAGTTGCCATTTCGATGTCACCGGGCCAGCTACCCCGCAACCAGATCTGCGGCTTGATCATCGTAGTAAAACCGATCGACTGTGCATAACGCGTGGCATGGGCAACAGCGCCATCGTTTTCATCGCCAGCCGTGTTGGCGAGGCGCAGTGGCACAGCTCGATTTGGGTCGCGCATGAACGTGTAGGGGATAACAGAAATTGCATCTGTCCCCATGTCTTTCAACTTGTCTATTGCGGCGTCGGCTTCTCGCGATCCGTAGCCATTGACGATACCGTATCCCTCATGTGCAAAGTTGAACCCGCGCTGGAAGCTGTTACCAGCCGGCACAGATCGCTTGGGTACGGGTTTATAGCGCGCCTGTCCAGCTTCCTGGCAGCGATCCCACATGTGAACGAGGTGCGGCCATTCTTCGGATCCAGGCTGCCAGGTGTTGTAGTTCTCCAGGAAGTTTTCTTTACCCCATTGCTCAATCATGCACGACACCATTTGGCCGGCCAGCACTTCACGAATTAGCGGTGAGGCAGCGCTGTATCGTGCGTTGTCGAGCATTGCGTCAATCGGCATAAATAGATCAGCATAAGCCAGCCGGTCTGCCATGTGGGTGTAGGGTTTACCAAAACGCGCTAAAAGTAGTCGTCCGGCTGCCTTGAACTACACTGTCAAAGTTACGGAAGTGGATGTTTCAGAGACAGGAAGACGAGACAAGATATCATCAATGAATGGGCGCTTTGTGTGATC
>JBCCIM010000136.1 GCA_039111535.1 Bacteroidota bacterium
CGATTCGCAAACCTTCACCATTACTGTTGGTGATGCTGGTGGTCCCGAGATTGTAGATCCAGGCCCGCAATCTATTGACGAGTTGCTTGAATTAACGGTGCCGATTGAGGCTACGAGCCCTTCGGGTAGTGCGCTGACTTATGCACTGGATCAGGCCTCACTGGATGCCGGCATGGTGATCGATCCTGCAACTGGTGTGATCACCTGGACGCCGAGCGAAGAGCAAGGTCCCGGCAGCTACGACGTAACCGTAACTGTAACCGATGAAGAAGATCGCTCTGCAACACAGACATTCACCATCACAGTGAATGAAGTGAACCTGCCGCCAGTGCTCGATCCGATTGCTGATCAGAATGCAGCTGTGGATACTGAAATCACAGTAGATGCGAATGCAACGGACCCGGACATTCCAGCTAACAATCTAACGTACAGCCTGGACCAGGCCTCGCTGGATGCCGGCATGACCATCGATCCTGCAACCGGCGTGATCACCTGGACGCCCACCGCTGACCAGGAGATGATGGACTTTGAAGTGACAGTCACTGTCACCGATGACGGAGAACCTGTTGCATCGGATACGGAGACCTTCACGATTTCTGTAGGCGATGCTGGTGGTCCCCTGGTTGTCAACCCTGACCCGCAGGAGATCGACGAGTTGGTTGAATTGACAGTGCAGATTGAAGCAACAAGCCCTTCGGGTAGCGCGCTGACTTATGCACTTGACCAGGCTTCGCTGGATGCCGGCATGGTCATCGATCCTGCAACCGGTGTGATCACCTGGACGCCTGCCGAAGTGCAGGGCCCGGGCAGCTACGATGTGACCGTAACCGTAACCGACGAAGAAAACCGTACCGGAATGCAGACTTTTACCATCACGGTAAATGAAGTGAATCTGCCGCCCGTGCTCGACCCGATTGCCGACCTGACAGTTGCTGGTGGCGATATGGTTGACATTACCGCTGTTGCAACGGATCCGGATATCCCCGAAAATGCGCTGACGTACAGCCTTGACCAGGCTTCGCTGGATGCTGGCATGACCATCGATCCCTTGACGGGCGCCATTTCCTGGACGCCAGATGCAAGCCAGCCGGTGGGTGCGTACCCGGTCACTGTCACAGTCACCGATGACGGAGATCCTGCTGCGTCTGACACAGAATCATTCACGATTACGCTCGACCGGACCATTCCACCTGTGTCATTGCCTGAAACCGCACCGTTTTGTAGTGCAGCGGCAGACTTTGATCTTACCTGGGCTGTGGATGGACCCGGCGCCTTTGACGGATTTGTCCTCGAAATAGCCACGGATACGGATTTCAACAATGTTGTAACAGCGATTCCAACAGCCACTACGACAGCAAAAGCGCCGTTGATTGATCTGGATTTTGGGGTCACGTATTATTGGCGAGTCATCACCACATTGAATGGTGTAGAAAGTGTGCCTTCAATTGCCTCACCTTTCTCACGCTGGCCGGCACAGATTGAAGTGGCGCATACCCTTGCCTATCCGCAGGCCACCGAGTCCAAACACTTCCGTATGATCAGCGTGCCCGGGCAGTCGGGTAACATTCCAGTTGCAAGTACCTTCTCCGGTACACAGGCACCTGATGGCCCGCTGCGCCCCGGTGGGGATTGGGACTGGAGTATCTGGCAGGATAACTCGAATAACACAGATTACCCTGCCTATCTCGACCAGATGCTTGGCGACAATCCGTTTGCACCGGGTGTTGGCTACTGGGCCATTAGCACCTCGGCGTGGGTCGTGCCGGCAACAACGCTTGATAGTGCGCCGCTAACCAACGATCGCCTCTTCCCAATTCCGCTGAACGAGGGGAATGGTGATAGCGATCTGCGATGGACCATGATTGGCAACCCGTTTGATTTCCCGGTACTTTGGCAGGATCTGATCGATGAGAACAACCTGGACCAAAGCGCCGCGATCTGGGACTGGACCGGAGAGCAGTATGAATCGGTAACGATTCTGCAGCCATACAAAGGGTACTACTACTTCAACAGTCCTAACGACCCGTCCCTGTTGATGCCTTGTATTCTTACGCCGGTAGATGCAGCGGCTGAACGCAAAGACGATACAGATACAGCTGCTTTGTCGATTGCCCTGTCTACGGATCGTGCCGGCACTGCGTCTGTCTCAAAGGTCTGGGTGAGTGCTGATGAAGAAGCTTCAGCAGAATATGACCGGTTTGACCAGACGATTCCGCCTGCGCATTTTGAGTCGCACCGCGTCACGCTGGTCAACCGCGAGATGGACATGGATTACCCTTACTTCGTCGAAGAATCTCGCGCTTCGTTTGAAGACCAGATTTTCAAGCTCGAAGTGAAAGCAGAACCTGGCGCGCCTGTTTATCTGCAGATGCGTGGCCTTGATGCGCTTGCAGATCGCGAAGTCTATTTGTTTGACGACGCAGCCGGCCGCCTGTATGACTTGCACGAAGATCCTGTAGTGATGCTCGAGCCAGATGCCGAAATCAGCGAAGTACGCCTGGTGGTTGGCGATGCCGACTTCATTGCCTCCGAAGAAGCAGAGCTGGTACCCGATGAATTCAAACTGATGCAGAGCTATCCGAATCCGTTTGCCCAGCAAACCACAATCGGCTACACGCTGCCTGACCCTGAATTTGTGACGGTTGAAGTGTACAACATGCTTGGCCAGCGGGTACGCACGCTGGTGCACGATGAGCAGGCCGCCGGATTCCACCAGGTTGTGTGGGATGGTACGGCGGATTCAGGCGACACAGTTGCAAGCGGCATGTATATCTACGTATTCAAGTCGCAAACCCACAATGCAACCCAGCGCCTGGTGCGTGTACGGTAAGTCCCACCCCCGGAAGAGTTAAAACTGATGACAAATACAATGAAAACAGCGCTTTTTGTTTCTCTGATGGGCCTGCTCCTCGCGGGGCCGGCTACAGCCCAGACAAAACACGCATGGGACTTTACCCCGCACCTCGGTGTGATGGCGCCGCTTGCAAACGTAGTTGATGCAGGGGCGATTGCCACGGGCACGCCGGCTGCCGAACACAATGTAGACCTGATGCTCGGCGGGCTGCTCACCTATTGGTGGGCACCTGAATGGGCGGTTGAACTGGGTGTGATGTACGCTCCCAACGGCATCGACAGCGAAGCATTCAGCGTACCCGGTACCGTGGATGCCACGTTCTTCACCATGAGTGGCCGGCTCGTGTACGATTTTGGACAGAACCCTGAAAAGCCGGCGGTATTACTAACCGGTGGCCTCGGGTTTTTTGTCACTGATTACGACGAACCCCTGTCCATGATCACTGGCGGTATGGGCCTCGTTGGCCTGGGCCTGCGTATTCCGCTCAGCACGCGCCTTGCGCTGCGCATCGACGTTACCGACTACCTCACCACTACAAATTGGGAGTTAGACGGTGGCGGTGAAACGGACAAGCTGCTCCAAAATGACCTGACAATTAAAGGCGGGTTGACCTTTTCTTTCGGGAAAACGGTGAACTAGACACCGATTTCTCCCGGTTTCCAGGATCCACATTTTGTTGCCCAACCCGAGCAACAAAGTGTGGATCTTTCTTATTTTATGCCGACGCTTTTATGCAAACACCTTTGTTCAAAATCTGACCCTTGCATTATGCCTTATCATGCCAAAAACCCTGATCCGACAAAAGGAGGGACTAACATTGACGAAAAAAAATACCATCAGATCCACGATGCCATGATCGGCGCTTTGCTGCAGCAGAAACAGATGTCTCTAAAAGAACTGGTGCTGGCGGTGAAAAGTCAGCTTGATGGGGTTTTTGATGGCTCTTTTGAATGGTACATCACAACTGTAAAGCTTGATATGGAGGCGCGCGGCGAGCTTGTTTGTGACCGCAAAAAGAGTCCACACCTGCACAGCCTGACATAAGTTTTTACCAGGAACCGGAATAAACCTTGTGCGCTAATTGTCTAGGTAGCGTCAATTGATTCTGGGTCCAAACATTAAAACACACATCATGATGCGTTCTATGCTTTTTGCATGTCTACTGGTTGCTTTCTTTGGATGCGATTCTACATTTGATGCCAGCCGGCTCGACAACAACCTGGAAAATACCGAATGGCATTTTGAGCGCGCGGAAGCTGCTGATGGAGAAGTAAGCCATGACAGCAATGCAGACCGTCGCGCCTCTATTACGTTTGGCGAACGCTCGCCCAACTCTACCACTTATGAAGTCAATGGCTATAACGGATGCAATGCATTTTCGGGCCGTTATAGTGTCGATGGTGACGAATTACAGTTTATCCAAATTATTCAGACTGAACGGGCATGTATGGAAGTTGAGGCCCGTATTGAGGAAGTGTTTAATCGGGGTATTCTTGGGGCGCGCAGTTTTTCTATTTCGAACGACGAGCTGGTTATTGATGCGCCGGCCCAATCGGTGAAACTACGCCTCGTCCGTGTTACCGGTGGTTGATTCTCCTTCAGGTTGACCGTTAGGGGTGGGGACCTGTGAGTAGAGATGATAGGCACAATCCGGCCCCACAAGTCCGGTTGCTGCACGCCGTTGAAGCTTTACTTTCTTCGTCATGATGAGCCGGCGGTACAGGTACTTCTTGCGAATGTTTTCTGATTGCTCATTCATGGCGCTATAGCGGACTGAAATAGGGTTATTGATTATAATGTAAATGCAAGCCGGCGCGTTCCGCACCCCGGACTGCAAACTGTTTTTTGGCTGGGGCGTAACGAGATGCTGAACCCGGCCTGCTTTGCCTGAAGGCCTCTACCTGAATGCCTCTGCATTATGATCTATTTGTATCCCCGCTTCTGTAGTAAACTACTTTTCTTACTCGCTGCTCTACTGGTAACCGTATTGTTACCGGAAGCGTCACGGGCCCAGACTGTACCGTTTATCCATGGTGCTGACATATCGTACATCGAAGAACTCGAAGCAAACGGGGCCGTTTTTAAAGAGGCCGGCATAGCAGATGACTTGTTTGCAATTCTGGCGCGTAACGGCATAAATACCATTCGTTTGCGAATCTGGCATACGCCGGCACAGGGATGGTATGACCTGGAGAGTACCATTGCTGCAGCCAAGCGCACCAAAGCGGCCGGCATGGATTTGTTGCTGGATTTTCATTACTCAGATACATGGGCAGACCCGGGCCGGCAAACCAAACCTGCAGCATGGCAGGGTATTCCCTTTGAAATACTCCGTGACAGCCTTTACGCCTATACCTATGATGTAATGGATGCGCTGAAGGCCGAGGATGTCATGCCCCGGTATGTACAGGTAGGCAACGAGACCAGTCAAGGGATGCTATGGGATGAGGGCCGCGTAGGCGGATCATTTAATAGTGCTGCACAGTGGTCGAAACTGCGTACCCTCTTCAGTGATGCAATTCGAGCCATTCGTGATGTGGCGGCAGCAGAAGACGTCGAAATTATTTTGCATACAGACCGGGGAGGCGATGTTGGCGGCGCAACCTGGTTTTTTGACAACATCACGAGTTCGGGGACCGTCGATTTTGACATGATTGGCCTTTCATATTACCCATGGTGGCATGGTTCACTGGAGGCGATGGAGCAGACCGTTAATACCGTTGCTGCGAAATACAAAAAGCCCGTGTTTATTGCCGAGACGGCTTATCCCTGGACGTTGCAATGGTACGACAATACAAACAATCTGGTTGGGTTGCCTGAGCATCTGTTACCTGGATATGAAACACTGCCTGACGCCCAGTACACCTTTTTGAGGGATGTTTTAGAAGTTGTTCGCAACATCCCGGAAGGCCGGGGCGCCGGTATCAGTTACTGGGCACCCGAGTTTATGGCCGTTCCTGGTGTTGGGTCTGTTTGGGAAAATGTGGCGCTTTTTGATAACAATGGCGAGCTATTGCCCGCGATTAATGCGTTTGCTGAACAAATGCCGACCAGCCTTGAAGAAAACAATTCCGACATCGCCGGCGCGTTTGATGTTTTTCCAAATCCGGCGCGTCAGGCATTTGAAATCCGATACCAGCAGGAAAATGCGGGCAATGTACGCATCGTGCTGTATGACACGCTGGGGCGTGAAGTACAACGGATTGTCGACCAGCAGTGGTTGGCGTCCGGGCGGCATCAATTTGAAACTGCTGTAACCGGGCTTGCTGCCGGCACCTATCTCTGTGTTGTATATGGCCCGGAAGGCCGGATGCTTCGCCGTATCATATTGTGGTAACTAGCAGAGGAAGGCCTCTGGATCTTGTCGTGTATGCCCATGCAAGAAGTTGACCTGGGAAAAGCACGTGCGGCACTCCGTGATGAGTTTAGCCGGTACGTATCGTTTACCGACGAGGTATGGGCCGACATACGCAACCGCTGGGCAGTTCGAACCTTTCGAAAAAAGCAAATCTTGCTTGCACAGGGGGAGGTTGAGCACCATTTTTATTTTCTTTTGGAAGGGGTACACAGGCTCTATTTTCTGGATCGAAAGTCGGCAGACCAAACGGTTGCATTTGGCTATCCGCCAAACTTCTCTGGCAACCTGTATTCCCTAACAACGCAGCAGCCATCCCATTATTTCCTTGAAGCGCTCTCAGATGGGGCCATGTTGGCTTTACCTGCTACCGATTTGCGCGCGCTCTATGATACGTATCCCACCATGGATCGCTGGGGCCGGCAATTTTATCAGGATATCCTGGTTAGCCGGGGAAAGCGCGAACGTGAGATGATGACCATGACCGCTGTAGAGCGTTTTCATCGCCTGTTGCGAGAAAGTCCGCATGTTTTTCAGTTGGTGCCGCATAAATACCTGGCATCGTACATCGGGATGCGCCCCGAGACATTTAGCAGGATGTGGAAGAATGTGTAGCCAGGGTATGCTGATGTTGATCCAGATCAAGGTTGTGGCCCGCTCAATTAGGTATTGTTAAAACGCCGGCTACTTTCAGCCGTTGTTTTAACAAAACCTGATTGGGTATGATGATGACCAAACGTTCGCCGCACACCAAGACGATCCTGTTGATTTTCGCGCTGCTCGCCTTTATAGGCCCGAATGGCATGTTTCTTTACGCTGCATTTACCCAGCCGGCGCTTATCCAGGAGGCCAACGCCAACCTGGTCGCCCTCGCATTCATGATCGAAGCGATGATGCTGCTTTCCTTGTTCCTGGGCTACGTATGGGTAGAGACCCGATCAGCCAAACAAGTAGTGTTATACCTGGCCCTTAGTTTCATCGGTAGTCTCGCCTTCTCTTTCCCTTTTTTCCTATACAAACACATGCGCACCAAGGTGAAGGTTGGATGATCCATTCGAGGCGTTACACCAAAGCGTTGGGTGTGCCTTTTCTGGAGACGCAACAAAGTGCTGTTAAATTGATAAACAGGTTCCTAATAGACAAAAACCTCAGCAATTCAAAGCAGTCAATATGTTTACAGGAATCATCGAGGAAGTAGGTCATCTTGTTGATGTCGTTCCTTTTGGAGGCGGGCGCAAGCTTATCATCCGCGCCTCTTTTGCAGACCAGCTCAAGCCTGATGAAAGTGTTGCGGTAAACGGTGCATGTCAGACCGTTGTAGCCGCTGATGCCTCTACTTTTGAAGTTGTTGCCATCGAAGAAACCCTCCGCAAAACCACGTTTGGATCTTTTGCAGCCGGCATGCCCGTAAACCTCGAACGGGCCATGCCAATGAATGGCCGGCTCGATGGCCACTTCGTACTCGGCCACGTAGATGCTACTGGTACCGTTGTGTCGGTCGAGCAGGAAGAGACCAACTGGCTCATGCGCGTTTCATTTGCACCCGAATACGAAGCGTACATTATTCCGGTGGGCTCTGTAACCATTGATGGAATCAGCCTGACCGTAGCACGCCTGGAAGGGAATGAACTCACGGTCGCCATCATACCGCATACCTACACGCACACCAATGTTTCTACGTGGAAGCCAGGCGACGCCGTGAATCTAGAGTTTGATATGATTGGGAAGTATGTGGTACGGTGGCTGGACAAGTCTAAGGTTGCTGGCTGAGGGTTGCGGGTTACTGGTTTTTTGGCTTGAACAGGTGTTGGAAGCTTTGGCGGTTGGTATAGAGGAGATACCCGGTCAGCAGCAAAATGATGGGGGTGATTTGCCAGTTGCGCTCATCTAACAGTGCGTGGTATATGGCTATGTTTACAACCACTGGGGTAAGTATGGCGAGGCTAAGCTGGACATAGCGATTGGTGAGGAGCATGACTGCCGCCACTACTTCAATGCCTTTTACGATGTAAATGTAGCCGCTCGTAACCAGGATCTCCATAAAGGGATGAAATTCGGGTATGGGGATAAAGGTGTAGAACCCGTTGAGTCCGAATACCAGAAAGATGGTGCCCAGTATGTAGCGCGCGATCGTTTCAGCCATTGGCGGCATTTGATTTAAGGTTGTGTTGTGGAGATGATATAAGCCTGGATGTTGGTTACTTCTTCCGGAGCCAGGTTTGCACTGAATGATGGCATACCTTTGTCTGCGCGTGCGCCGTATACGATGGCGGCGAACTGGTTATGGACTTCCTGGGAAGCGCGGCGTAAATCGGGTACACCCGTGTTGGAGACGGCACCCCAACCGTGACAGCGACTGCAGTGTGTGTTATAGAGTCGGGTGCCTGCAGTGATAGCTTCTGCTCTAACGGGTGCGCTCGATGTACGAGGCTCGATGGGTGGGCGGTCTGGGAAATCTGGCATCGGCGTGTCAGCTCCCAGCGCAAACGTAAAGACCCTGCCTACCGGTTCTTTCTTGGCCGCCTCGCCCGCCGGCGGAGCCATCAAACCACCTGCGCCACCCCAGCCTGCAACAATGGTTACGAACTGTTGCCGGTCCATTGAATACGTGATGGGAGAACCAATAATTCCACCACCAAGAAAGTGTGCGGCAAGTTGCTCGCCTGTAGTTGCATCATAGGCTACAAACATGCCTTCACCATTACCTTGGAATATCAGGTTGCCGGCTGTGGTTAACACACCACCGTTCCAGTGGTGCGCCAGGGGAATACGCCATGCTTCAAACTGCCGGATCGGGTCCCAGGCTATCAGGAATCCTTCCGGTTCACTAAGATCTCTGCTCAGAATGCCCGTGTTCCATCTACCCTCCCGGTACACCCAGTTTGGGTTTTGTGCTATCTGAATTTTGTGTGTTCTGATGGGGATATAAACCAGGCCTGTGTTTTTGTTGTAGGCCATTGGTTGCCAGTTGTGGCCGCCGTATGGCGATGGAGCAATGTTGGCCTCTCCTTCTTCAAAAAAACTTGCTGCCGGGGTGATCGGGCGCCCAGTTTCTGCATCCATGCCCGTTGCCCATGTCACTTCCACGTAGGGTTTGGCAGAAATGAATGAGCCGTCGGTTCTGTCTATGACATAGAAGAAACCATTTTTTGGCGCTTGCATGATCACCTGCCGCGTTTCTCCATCAATATCCAGATCGGCAAGGATGAGGGGTTGCGTAGCCGTGAAGTCCCATGAATCACCCGGCGTGGTTTGATAGTGCCACACCAGTTCTCCCGTATCAGCGTTGAGTGCAAGGATGGAGGACAGGTACAGGTTGTCGCCTTCTCCGTCGCTACGGTGCATCCGACTCCATGGGGCGCCATTGCCTGTGCCAATGTAGAGCAGGTTCAGTACAGGGTCGAATGCCATTGCATCCCATGCAGTACCACCACCGCCGTATTCCCACCAGTTACCGGCCCAGGTTGCAGCAGCAGCTTCCATAGCAGCAGATTCAAAAGGCTGGGCAGGATCGCCGGGCACTGTGTAGGTTCGCCACAACAAGTTACCGTAGACCGCGTCATAAGCCGATACATATCCGCGAACCCCATATTCAGCGCCACCGTTTCCGATGATTACCTGTCCGTTTACCACACGTGGAGCGCCTGTTATGGTGTAGGTTTTGGATTGATCGACTGTGATGGTGGACCAAACCGGGTGGCCTGTGGCAGCATCCACAGCAACCAGCCGGCCATCGAGCGTGCCAATAAATACTTTGCCGTCGTACAGCGCTACCCCACGATTTACTACATCGCAGCAAGCTTTTGTGGCATAAGCGCGATCCACCTTGGGATCAAACTCCCAAAGCAACGAGCCGTCCTTTGCATTGATAGCCCAAATAACACTCCAGGGGCCGGAGATGTATAAAATACCGTCAACAACCAAGGGGGTGGCTTCGATGCCGCGTTGTTTGCCGAGGTTGTAACTCCAGGCAAGGCCCAGCTGATCTACATTGTCCGAATTGACAAGATTCAGGCTGCTAAAGCGGTCTTCGGCGTAGTTTCTGCCATAAGAAAGCCAGTCGCTTTGGTTCTGATCTGCATGCGCCAGCCGGCTTGATGTAACAGCTTTGGTAACAGACCGCATGTGGCCTGAAGATCCGTGTTCATACTTGCAGCCGGCAAAAAGCAGGACAGCCAGCAAGCAGAAAGCGAAAGGTTTTAGCATAGGATGCCTGTTATGAAGTGAGTGCGTGGGCAAAGTAGGCCCTCAAAGGCACAACTACCATGAAATAGCTTTACCATGGCGAAAAAAACCGCCCCTGGGCCCGTCATTTGGTAGTGTAATCCCCCAGATGACACTTTTTGCTCCCTTGTCAACAGGTCCGCCGCCCGGCCCTCCCATATCTGTCGCCACCCAACCCGGACAAATAGCATTTACAAGTATGTTGGTTTGCTGCAAGGCATCGGCCATCATGATGGTCAGTGCATTCAGGCCCACCTTGGATAAACTGTAGGCCGGTGTGCCAGCTCGCAGGCTATCCCATGCGCCGGCGCTGCTTGATACATTCACGATGCGACCGCTTGCACTTTTCTTGAGCAGGGGCAACAAGGTTTGGGTGAGTTGCCAAACGCTCAACGTGTTGGTTTCAAACACCCTGCGCACCCTGTCCAGGTCTGCAGTAAGTACGCGTTGGTCTGTGTCGTAGTCGATGGCTGCATTGTTGACGAGGCCATCAAGCCGGCCATGTAGGTTTTGAATTGTCTTCAAGGCATTTTTCGCATCTTTGAGGCTGTTTACCTCTAGCGCCAGCGGTTCGAGCGTACGTCCCGGTGCAGCCAGGCGCTGCACAGCGCTCATTGCTTTTTGCTGCGTACGGGCAGTTTGCATGACGCGGTATCCGAGGTCTGCCAGTTGCCTGCAAACTTCAAATCCGATCCCCCGGTTGCCGCCCGTCACAAGGACTATTTTTTTTGTTGCCATCAACGATATCTATACCTTTGGTTGCGCTTTGTTGGTACCTTCTAACATACTCCGAACGTCAGGCATTGTGAAGCGCCAATGGTCCCCATTCGCATAGATTTTTTTACGATACTCATCTTCTTGGGGGCAATCCAGGGGCTCTTTCTGAGTGCTTTTTTCTTGTTCTCCCGCAAAGAAGGAGGGATAGCAAATCACTTACTGGGCTTGCTGCTGTTTTCCACGGCTGCGTTCTGTGTAGACATTTTTCTGGGTTACAGCGGTTATATGACGCGGGTCCTGCATCTGGTGGATTTTACCGAGCCGCTGAATTTTGTGCTGGGGCCGCTTATTTATTTATACGCCGTGGTAACTTTGCGCGATCAGCGTAAACTCACACGCCAGCAATACCTGCATTTTCTGCCGTTCCTTTTTTATCTGGTGTATGCCTTCCTGTTTTTCCTGCAAACGGCCGACTACAAGTACAACGCCTACATCGACGCCTACTATCCGGACATGCCGCGCATCGATGCGCCGGCGCGCTGGCACCAGGATCCGCTGGGATTGAAAAAACACGTCAGCTTGCTGCAACTGGTGCACACATCGCTCTATTTTGTTATGGCGGTACGGATAGGTCTGGCGTGGATAAAGAACAATGGCCCCGATGCCTTCAGGAAAAATGAACCGGCGCTGTGGGTCCGTAATCTTTTGATCTGGTTTGGAACTGGCACAGCGGCTACGTTCCTCATCAAGCTCGTCTTTGAACGCGATTTAGGTGAGTTTCTCATCGCGAGCGTGCTCATGGTGATGATTTATGCATTTAGCTTTTACGTTATCCGGCGGTCCCTGTTTTTTAAAAAAGCGAGGGGCGTAAAACCAGAAAAGTACAGCAAGTCAGCATTGCCGGCAGATCGCGTTGAGCGGGCGCTTGTTCGCGTGAAATCTGTGATGGAAGAAGACCGCCTTTATTTGTCCCCCGCGTGTTCTTTGCCTATGCTGGCTGAACAAGCCGGCATGTCGACGCATCAGGTGTCTCAGCTCCTGAATGCCCATCTCGGACAGAATTTTTACGAGTTTGTGGCGGCTTATCGCATCGAAGCAGCACAGGGCATCTTGCGAGACGCAACACAGTTGCACAAGTCTATCGAGCAAATCGCTGAAGAAGTGGGATACTACTCAAAGTCGTCATTCAATACAGCATTCAAGAAAATCACAGGGCAGACGCCTTCGCAGTTCAGGAAAAGTAGTTTTTAAGGTAGATGATGCTTTGATTTACCACGCCATTGGTTTAACAATTTTTTTGTTATTGACCTGGATGGTATTTGGTAATTGACATCTCTTTAAAGCCCTTGCTCGTAGCGTTCTTTTTGCGCTTGCATGCTTAACAAGCGCTTTGGCCGGCGGTTTGTTATTTCTATAGAATGGATTGACGACAGCAACGGGCAATTCATATATCGTAGCGACGACCTTTACCGCACGACCTAAATCGGAGTCATTGGATACAATAACTGCTTGTTCATAAAGTCCAGCGCATCCGTCAGCAATCAGGTCAACTGCCAGGTTTACATCCGACCCTTTCTCTTCGCTTTTTATAACAGTAACAATCTCAGGTTTATTGGGCGTACTAGAAGTTAGTACACGTTTTACGGGATGGGATTGGAAATACCCATAAACAATCTCAAGTCTTGGAAGGGGGCGGAGGGCTCGAAGATAGATTTGCTGTCGTTTCGATTTTTCGGGATCGGTTGCATCTCGTTTCAACCGCGCTGTGTAGTACTTGATACGGCTGATATCATCATGGGGAAAGAGTACGGAGCTTAGCGCATCCAAATCGAGCCATTTGTGGGGAGAATAGCGAAGGGCACCATAATAGAGATTGAAGCGTCGATGTATACGTTTGTTTTCATGGCAAGTACACCAAAAAACAAAGGCCAGGACGAAGCCTGGCCTGAATCAACGGCAATCTATGGCCCCTGATGGATATGCTAGTATAACAAATTTTTAGTGCGAGTACAACGTTCCTTTGGAGCATGTATCGGGTCTTAACTTTTCTCGATAAAATTTTATAGACGCATTTGATTGCTACAATGTACCGCGATTTTTATAACCTCCATTCTGACTATAATTTTGCAGTTTTTTGTTCGATCCGATCAACTCGAACGTGTTGCCGATCCATTCGGACATCCAAATGATGCCGCACACCGTATCCTGCCAGCATCGAATTTGTTTGAACAAAATCACATTGTAAAGATGACCATTTTAATTCGTCCCTTGCTCACCAGTCTGCTTGTGTTGGGTTGTTTGTTGCCGGCTGGTGCCTTACAGGCACAATCTGCCTGGCAAGCCTACGGTGGTGACCCTGGTGGGACGCGGTATATGCCGTTTGACCACATCGCAAAAGCCAATGTGGCGTCTCTTGCGCAAGCGTGGACCTATCGCACCGGAGAGCTAGGGCAGGATGCGTATGCGGGCGAAAAGCTCACCTTTGAAGCAACCCCCATCTTTTTCGAAAACACCCTCTACCTGTCTACAGCTTACGGCAAAATTATCGCATTGGATGCCAAAAGTGGCGCTGAAAAATGGACCTATAACCCTGAGGTTGATCGCGAACGCTCCTATTCTGAAGTGACCTCACGCGGCGTTTCTCTTTGGGTTGATGCAGCTGATGCCGGTGCACCGTGTAGTGCACGCATCATCGAAGGGACAATCGATGCCCGCCTCATTGCTGTTGATGCGCGGACAGGCACGCTCTGTACATCGTTTGGCGCCGGCGGGCAGATCAATCTGAATCCGGGTTTCAACCGGTATCCAGGTAGCCGATCGAGTGATTACCAGGTGACTTCGCCGCCCGCCATTATCGGCAATCTCGTTGTTGTGGGCTCATCGATTGGTGACAACTGGCATGTAGACACGGGCCGTGGGTCCGTCCGCGCCTTCGATGTGCGCACTGGCGAATCGAAATGGGTGTGGGACCCTATTCCTTACGAGCACGATCGTGTTGGCGCGGCCAATGTTTGGTCGGCGATGGCTGTGGATGTCGAACGGAATCTGGTATTTGTGCCGACCACGAGTCCGAGTCCAGATTTTTACGGGGGCAACCGGTTGGGCGACAACCAACACGCAAATTCCATAGTAGCCCTGGATGCAGCCACCGGGGAGGTGGCATGGAGTTTTCAAACCATTCATCATGACCTCTGGGATTACGATCTGGCGGCACAGCCGGCGCTGGTTGAGGTCTTGCACGACGGAGAAGTTGTGCCGGCTGTGGCGCAGGCAACCAAAATGGGTTCGCTCTTCCTTTTGCATCGAGAAACCGGTGAACCGCTGTTTGCTGTAGAGGAACGTCCGGTTTTACAGACCAATGTGCCCGGCGAGGTCTCTTCTCCTACGCAGCCTTTTCCGGTGTTACCCACGAACCTGATGCCGCACAACGGCCTCACCCCGGATGATGCATATGGCCCAACGCCAGAATCGTTGGCCGAGTGCCGTTCGCTCTTCGAAAAACACCTGGCAACGGGCATTTTTACGCCGCCAAGTTTTGAAGGGACACTCATGTATCCCGGCAATGGCTCCGGTACCAACTGGGGAAGCACAGCATTTGACCCGGAGCGTAACCGGCTTGTCCTGAATACTTCGCAGTTGATCACACTGGTGCAGCTGCTGGAGCGTGACTCTCTGGCTGTAGAGCGAAAACGCGCTGCAGAAGCCGGCATTGATTACGAGTTCAGTATGCAGCGTGGCGCACCCTATGCGATGAAACGCCGCACCCTCATTTCATCCGCCGGATACCCCTGCAACCCGCCACCCTGGGGAGAGTTGATTGCAGTCGACCTGAATACTGGAGCGGTTGGCTGGCGGCAGAATTTTGGGACATGGGGTGAGGAAGACAGTGGCTACAACAGTGGCGGCCCCATCGTTACAGGGGGCGGACTTGTCTTCATCGGCGCATCCACCGACAATAAAATACACGCTTTTGATCTCGACTCTGGTGCACTCCTGTGGGCGCATGCGTTACCCCGCGCCGGCATCGCTACACCCATGACGTACATGGTTGATGGGCAACAATTTGTGGTCATCGCAGCTGGCGGACACGGCAAAGCTGGTTTACAACTCGGCGATTTTGTTGTTGCCTTTGCGCTGCCTGAGGATTAAGCGAAATCAGGGTGCACTACGCCCGATTTGAGATTTGTCTGCAATTATGACATGAAAAACCGTGTGGTTACGGTAAATGTCTGCCAGATCGTGAACATTGAAGGGTACAGCGAGTAAACGGTAGTTCGCAAAATACGCCCCCTCAGCACCATCAAAACGCAGGCAGTGCCCTAATTCCGCATGGAGCCCATCGCTGATTTAGATATACTTGAAGACATTGATGCACCCAAGCAGGTAGCATCCGAAACGCAGGGTACCCGCAGTGTTTATCTGGAAACCTACGGGTGCCAGATGAATGTGTCGGATTCCGAGATCGTTGCCTCTGTCCTCCGTGCTGACGGTTTTGGACTGACGCATAATCCGGATACTGCAGATATTGTACTCATCAACACCTGCGCCATCCGTGAAAATGCGGAGCAAAAAGTACGGCATCGCCTGGCTACTTTTCGTGCCCAGAAAAAGAAGGGCCGTACCAAGTTGAAGCTTGGTGTGCTTGGATGTATGGCCGAACGGCTGCGTCATAAGCTGCTGGATGAGGAGAAGCTCGTTGACCTCGTGGTAGGACCCGATGCCTACCGGGATTTGCCCAACCTTTTGAATGAGGCAGACGAGACCGGACAGGCAGCGGTCAACGTCCATCTTTCAAAAGAAGAAACGTACGCTGACATTGCTCCGGTGCGTTACGATACCAATGGCGTCTCGGCATTTGTGTCGATTATGCGGGGTTGCGATAACATGTGCTCTTTTTGCGTGGTGCCGTTCACGCGAGGACGCGAGCGCAGCCGGCCCATTGATAGCATTCTGGATGAATGCAAAACCCTTGTAGATCAGGGCTACAAAGAAGTGACCGTGCTCGGCCAGAACGTTAATTCTTATCGCTACGAACGCGAGGGGAAACAGGTAACCTTTGCTGAATTGCTGTATCAGATCAGCCTCATTTCGCCAGAATTGCGGATCCGATACTCAACCAGCCATCCGAAAGACTGCTCGGATGAATTGCTTCACGTGCACCGTGAACGCGAAAACGTGTGTAACTACATCCACCTGCCGGTACAACATGGCAACACGGATGTGCTTGAGCGCATGCGTCGGACATACACGCGAGAAGAATATTTGGATTTGATTGGCCGTGCCCGCAAAATTGTACCCGGTATTGCGTTTTCTACAGATATTATCGCCGGCTTCTGTGGCGAAACGGAAGCCCAGCACCAGGATACGCTTTCGTTGATGCGCGAAGTACGCTACGACCACGCATTCATGTTTATCTATTCCGAGCGGCCGACAACTTATGCCGCCCGCAAGTATGAAGATGACATCCCACTGGAAGTAAAAAAACGCCGGCTCAGCGAAATTATCTCGCTTCAGACCAGCATCGCGCTTGAACTGAACAAAGCGGAAATTGGCCGCGAACACACCGTGCTGGTAGAAGGCTTGAGTAAGCGAAGCGACGCACAGCTTTGCGGCCGAACCGACACCAACAAAATGGCCATCTTCGACAAAAATGGCTTTGAAAAGGGACAATACGTAAAGGTCCGCGTCACCGACTGTACATCTGCAACCCTGCTCGCTGCACATGGATAGAGATTCTGTTCAGGAAAGATTTGGCATAATTGGAAATTCTGCTGCACTCCACCACGTCATCGACCAGATGCGCCTGGTAGCGCGTACCGATGTAAATGTGTTGGTGCAGGGAGAAAGTGGGGTAGGCAAGGAGGTAATCGCAAAAGCGATCCACGCGATGAGTGCCCGCCGGCACAAGCCGTTGATCATTGTAAACTGTGGTGCTATCCCCGAAGGCCTGATCGAATCTGAACTGTTTGGTGCAGAAAAAGGCGCATACACCGGTGCCGTAGAACGGCGTAGTGGGCATTTCGAAGAAGCAGATGGTGGGAGCATTTTTCTCGATGAGCTCGGTGAAATGCCATTGGCTGCCCAGGTTCGCCTGCTGCGCGTGCTCGAAACCGGTGAGTACAGCCGGGTTGGCTCTTCTGTTGTCAAGCAAACAGATACCCGCGTCATTGCAGCAACGAACAAAGACCTTGCACGCGAAGTACAGGCCAATCGATTTCGGGAAGACCTCTACTACCGCATTTCTACTGTAGAAATCAAAATTCCCCCCTTGCGGGAGCGCGTAGAAGATATCCTACCATTGGTAGACACCTTTCTGCATGAGTTTACCCAAAAGTACAACTCGCCAGCTAAAAAGCTGACCCAGGAAGCGCGCCAGATGCTTACCCGGTATCGGTGGCCCGGCAATGTGCGTGAACTCCGCAACCTTACCCAGCAGATTGTGGTGCTGGTCCCTAAAACAGAGGTAGATGTCGATGACATCACTTCGTTTATGCGGGGGGTCACGGCAGCCGGCGCGTCCAATGAATTGATTCTATCATCGTCGTCGGGCCGGACAGGCTGGCAAGATGGAGAGGACGGCGTGGCCGGCGCCAAAGAACGCGAACTGATCTACCGCGCCCTCCTCGAAATGCGGCTGGAGCTGCGCGAAATGAAAGAGCTCTTGCGGGGCAATACCGCGCGGCCGCATCGACCTGATACAGCGCAACCGCTGCATACTCCAGAGTTTGACGATGGGGCGCCGCCGTATTTTATCGAGCGGATAGAAAGCGAAAAACCATTGTTGCCGCCCGTGCAGGAAGCCAGCTACGAAATCGAGAGTCTGGATGGCATGGAGGTGACTGCCACAGAAGAGGAGGTGAATAAGCCGGTATTTCCTACGCTTGAAAGCGCGGAGCGTCAGCTTATTTCTGATGCGTTGAAATATTACAATGGCAATCGCCGGCAGACAGCGCGGTCTTTGGGTATTAGCGAACGTACGCTGTATCGCAAGTTGAAAGAAATTGAGGAAGAACTCTAAAGCAACCGCAAAGAAGTAGGATGATGCGCTGCATAAAACAACGGCTTTCTCCAGGATACCTTGCCAGCATGCTGTTTGTCGCAAGCCTTGCCGGCAGCGGCTGCGGATACTATAGCTTTACCGGTGCGTCCATCCCGGATAACCTGAACACCATCGCCATTCCCCTCGTTATTGACAACAGCCTCAATACCATTCCTGAGCTGAGCGATCAGTTGACCGAAGCGCTGGTTAATCTATTTGTCAACCAGACCCGCCTCTCCCTTGTGGAAAATGAGGATGAAGCAGATGCCTTGCTCTCCGTCGAAATTCAGCGGTATAACAATGCGCCATCCTCAATTAGTGGAGAGGAAGTTGCAGCTACCAACAGCGTCACCATCACGGTGAAGGTGGTTTATGAAGATCTGGAGGGAGAAA